>JAAVDU010000062.1 GCA_014801605.1 Bacteroides sp. | reverse complement strand
CCCGATTTGAGATACTTGCGTATCAGACTCTCGGTGTCGGGGTCGTGGATTACTCTGCCTACATAGCTCATCAGCTTGTCCTGAGGTACATTGTCGAAGAACTTCTCCAAATCTATATCCACTATCCATTCATAGCCCTCATTGAGATATTCTATGAGTTTCAAAATTGCTTGCTCGCAGCTTCTGCCGGGGCGAAAACCGTAGCTGTTTTCTTGGAACTCTGCCTCAAATATTGGCGTGAGGATTTGGACGATGGATTGCTGGAGAGTTCGGTCTAATACCGTAGGAATGCCGAGTTTACGAACTCCTCCGTTAGGCTTGGGTATCTCTACCCTCCTCACAGGAGCTGGTTTGTAGCTCCGCTCGAGGATTGACTGCTTGATAATTAACCAATTTGCGTTCATATAGTCGCGCAGGTCTTCGACTTTCATACCATCTATACCTGCCGCTCCCTTGTTGGCGATTACCTTTTCAAGAGCTATACGGACGTTCTCTTTGGTAAGTATCCTTT
Source organism: Bacteroides sp. (assembly GCA_014801605.1). Classification (GTDB taxonomy): domain Bacteria; phylum Bacteroidota; class Bacteroidia; order Bacteroidales; family Muribaculaceae; genus Lepagella. Next base: position 32,478 of record JAAVDU010000062.1, on the reverse strand, counting down.
CGATTAGTTTCATCTTCCGTCTTTCTTAATTTCCGCTTCCGTAAGTCTACGCCTAACTCCTTGTGTGGGGGTCAGTTCATTGACGTTTCACTTCTTTCCACCCGTCGGCTATTCTTTCGGAACATACATTCTTGATTAACGTTACAAATTATTCGGCCCTTCGCCATGACCGTCACGCGGTCAGCTACTTCGGCCTCTGCTGACTCCTCGGCATTCGTTGTTACTATCTTTGCAGACTGCCGAGGCCTCACGGGATAAGTCATACATCTTTCCTCGTTTACCTGCATGGTTTACGCATCAAGGTTACGGTTGCCTTTGGGAACTTTACTGTCTTATGTCAGCTTGTCCGCTTGATGTGCCTTAGTACCATGTTTCTGTTCGTCAGGCCACGATTTCGCTATTGCTTCTTCTCGCCCAAGCGTCACCGCTTGAACCTTGCAAGTCGCTCTGGGGTTCGTTGGCAACTACGCCCCTTATGGACTTTCACCACAGATGTATAACATGCCCGTCATACATAAGGAAAAACCCGGGGGAAATCACTTCCGCCGGGTTTCACCTTCTGATAACAAACTGTAGTTAATAAGAATACACTGTTTACGTGATTACTTACATTATACTTACTCCAATAACTTGATATACACTGATAAATCTGCTTAGAGTATCTTACATCCACAGGTTATATCCTATGGAACGGGTATTTATTATCTGATGACCTGCTTGCTCACCTTATTACCCTTCTTCACGATAAAGATACCGTTGGAAGGATTGGCAACACGCACACCGTTAAGATTGTAGTAAACCTCCTCTGCGTTCTCATCGGCAGCGATACCCTCTACGAAAGAGTCGTCGGCAAGTTGCTCGAGCTTGAAGTCGGCGAAGGGGTTCCAGTACTGAGAGGGGGCATTGGCGTCTTTAGCAAGACCGACCCAAACCTTAGCGGGGGCAGTGAGAGTGAACTCCACATACTGACGCCATTTCTCAGGCTCGCTGACAAAGGCAGCAGCCGATTCACGCTCCATGCCGGAATCACACCAGTTGGGGACAACGTTGCGGGTTTCATAAGCGGGAACGATCTCAACACCGTCGGCAGTGCCGCGGGTCTCGTTCTCAGGCATATTCGCATAGTCGCCGTTGCAGATTTCCCAGCAACCTTTCAGGCGGACACGCTTGTCGGTAGCCATGCTCATCTCGCCGCCGAACTCATCATCCCAGATCATGTTGGTAGGCTTCATCTCGCCCATCGCCATGTAGAGATATGCATTGGCGTTTGTGTTGTCGTCGTTATATAGATCCTGATCGAACCACTGTTTGGGAGAGGGATCAACTTCGTTGAAGCCCCACTGACCCTTGCAGGTAATGATTTTGCCATTATAATCGCCGGCGCCGCCATAACGGAGGAAAGTGAGGGCACTGAATCGATATGTGCCGGCCGGGAGATCAACCTGCTGACCGAAGTTGTAGGGGGATGCATTGGTCTTGCGGTAGGCACCGCCACCTTTGTTGACATCCGGAGTCTTGGCCTCATTGTTTGAATTGATCATGTTCCAGGGATTCTCGGCAGCATCCTTAGAGAGATTGAAGCCCTCCTCAAACTGAGCATTCTTTATAAGGGAAGTGAGATCCTCACCGCCACGGGTGAGACGGAAATTATCGAAGCAACACCACTCTTCAGAATAGCAACCGAGATTCTTGATGCCGAGCACCAGGTCGCCACCCTCATGATTGATAGTGACAGTGTTTTCATACTCACCGGCGGCAAAAGCATCGGCAGCGGCCCATACATCGTTGGGAGCGGCTACACGGCCATCGAAAAGGCCCTTCACAGCCACCTCGGTATTACCCAGATAAAGGAATGCATAATGATTTGCGCCATCCTTCATTGTCTCTGCAGAGATATCGTTGTTGCCGCAGCGATAGAAAGCATCAGCCTTGAGAGTGTATTCACCGGCAGGCATGTCGGGGAGCACCTGATAGAGGTTGAAAGCACCGTTGTAGACCTCACCCACGCCATTGTTGACATCGGTGAGAGCACCCTGCCAACCGGGGAAGAAGGCGGGATTAGTCATGTACTGACCGGTCACGTCACGATAAGTGCCGGCTGCGCCTGCGGAAGCCAGAACGGCAGAAGCGCCAAGCAGCATGAAGCTGCGTCGGAGGTTGAAATTCACCATAGCTTAAGGTTAGATAAGTTAGTATTTGATCTTTTAATATTTTTGGGCGGGAGTAGCCGGAGATTGCGCCGGCAACTCCCGCGGATGGTCAGATGCCGGCATATCCGGGGTTCTGTTTCCAGTTGAGGTTAGTCTCCAGGATACCTCTATGGATAGGCATAAGGCGACGGTTGGGATCTTTCACCCCTTCGCGCTCCACCCAGTGGAACTGAGTATGCTCCTTGTCGTCCCATACCTTGTATGTGTTTTTCTGTCCCCAGTCGTTCTCAAACATACCGCAGCGGATGAGGTCGTTGCGTCGCCAAGGCTCAAGGATAAACTCGCGGGAGCGCTCATCCATGAGATCCTGGAGAGTGAATGTGCCGGTAACTTCGGGCGCATGGGAGCAACGACGCACGACATTCACGAGATCGTTGACAGTAGCGCCCAAAGTGGGAGTGGCTCCACGCATGATACATTCCGCCTTGGTGAGGAGAATATCGGCGAAACGGAATATCGGGGCATCATTGGCCTGCTGACGATTCCATAAAGTATAATCCTCGGCACGCGGGGGATATTTCAGGAGACGCGCACCNTTCTGGATGTTGAGCCATGCGGTGCCGTCGGCCACTGTAGTATTGTTAGGAGCGGGCTCAGCCTCNTCGCCGAGGGAATAGATGCTCGCATCGTCGAAATCGAAATCGGCATGATAAGTGAGCTGTCCTACCTTTGTATTCGGTCTGGCCGGGTTGACNTAGATATAGACAGGTTCATTTGTCTGTTTGTATTCACTGTNGAANGTGAACTGCGGGCCCTGAAGCACCATCTCGTTGCGCTCGTCGTTCTCAAGGGTGAAACGGTCGACCGCCTCCTTCGTGAGGACAGTCTGTCCGGCGACCGACAAGGGGTTTTCCCAGCCGAAGAGATATGGGCGGCANAGTCCATCCTTCTTGAAGCCGAACCAGCGATACCAAGTGGCGGTGCCATCCGGCTGAGTGGCGGGATCTACATTAAGGGCATAGATAAAGTCCTTGATGTGGACACCATTNTCGGGGAAGAATTTCTTTCTATACCCCTCCCCCACCTCGAAGAGTCCGGAGTTGATTATGACGTCGCACCATTTCACNCAGTCGTTGAGCTTCTCATTNGGGGTGTCGTTGNTGACGGTTGTGATGTCGTGAGTATAGACGCCCCAGTTGAGATATAGCTTCACAAGGAGAGAGGCGGCCATCCAATAATTGGGTTTGCCATATGTGGAGAGGTCGTTGGCCTTGCTTAGGCCGGTCTCCTGNTTGAGGATATCGAGCAACTCGCTCTCGATCCANCGAGCCACGTCGGCACGCGGGGAACGGTCGACAGCCTCATCCACCCCGAGCACATGGTCGATAATCGGGGCNTCGCCATAGAGCTCCATCATCCAGAAGGTATAATATGCGCGGATCGCACGCAGNGGAGAGACGATNGGGTCGTTGAGATCGGGACCACCATACGCCACAATCTTCTGATTGGTGTAATTTACACCCGAGAGGCATCCCTCGATGATACGTGTACGCCAGTTGTCGAGATTCAGGTTGTGTACAGATGCGTCGAGATAACGACCATCGTCGAAATAGTTGCCGACTCCGTAGCAGCACCCCATCACCTCGTCGCCCTGAGCCACAACTCCCTCGTTGAAGTCGCGTCCGAACCAGCTGTGGAGATAAAGGTAGCATGGATTGAACTCTGCCTCGACAGCGATAGGATTGTCGGGGAAAACGTCATATCGGGCCACAAGGGGTGTGTCAAGATCGGTGCATGAGCTCATACCCGCCATCACCATACCGAGTGACAAAAGTTTTATATAAGATTTCATCTGAATTCAAAGATTGTGACAGGTTAGAAATTGATTTGAGCACCTACAAGGATCTGACGCGCACGGGGATAATGGTCGTTGCGGGTGTCATGACCGGGAGTGAGGCCGTTGAGGCAGATCTCGGGATCGCGTCCTTTGTAGTTGGTGATGGTGAAAACGTTGTTGGCCGATACATACACGCGGATATCGTTGAGCCAGCCGTTGAAGCAGTCGCGGAAAGTGTAACCCAAGGTGACGGTAGCGAGCTTGAAATAGCTGCCGTTCTCAAGATAACGCTGCGAGGGGTAATGAGCGAGACCATCGGTGGGGAGCTGATCGTCGACCACAGACGCCATCACATTCTTGCCCTGGGAAATAGAGCCGATGTAAGAGAAATAGGCGTGNGGCTCGTTGAAGATCTTCTGTCCGAACACTCCCGTGAAGAAGAGGTTAAGGTCGAAGTTCTTGTAAGCGAACTTGTTGTCCCAACCCATAGTAAGGGTAGGCTGTGCATCGCCCATAAAGATGCGGTCGTCCTCACCGGGAGTGATGGTAGTCTCCGGATTTCCGTTCTCGTCGAGGATATGGTTGCCCTGGCCGTCGTAGCGGTAGAAAGTGGAGATGCCCTGNTCGTTATACCCGGCCCAGTCCCAGAGGTAGAATGAACCGATGGCCTGTCCCTCCACGATGCGCTGTGTGTTGCAGCCCTGCGAGAGGCCCGGGAGATGAGGGTCGTACTGATTGAGCACACCGGCGTTGAACTCACTGTTGGAGACGCTGATGATAGTGTTCTTGTTGTGGGAGAAATTGAGCGATGTGTTCCATGAGAAGTCGCGTGTCTGAACGGGATAACCCTGAATCATAAGCTCGACACCACGGTTGCGCATCTTACCGACGTTTGCCACCAGTTTATTCACAGGATAAAGAGCTGTGGATACGGGATACTCCCAGATCATATCCTTTGTGTCCTTGTTGTAGTATTCGATTGTACCACCTACACGTCCGTTGAGGAAAGAGAAGTCAAGGCCGATATTGAGCATGGTGGTAGTCTCCCATTTGAGATTGTCGTTGACGTTACGGGCAGCGCTCAAACCTTTGTAAGATGTCACGACGCCGGTGTCGGGATCAACGTAATCGAAACGCTTTCCGGCCTCATAGAAGAAACGTGCAGTGTAGATATCAAAACCCTTNGCATTACCGCTCTGTCCCCAGCCCACACGGAGCTTGAGGTCGCTGAGCCAAGAGTTGTCGCGCAGGAAGCTCTCCTGAGAGATTCTCCATGCCACAGATGCAGAGGGGAAAGTGGCCCATTTGTTGTTTGATCCGAAAGTGGANGCACCGTCNCGGCGGATAGCAGCCTGGAAGAGATATCTCGACATCAGGGAGTAGTTGACACGGCCATAGAAAGATATCATCTTCGTGTGGCTTACGAGCTCACCCCANACAGGATCCGTATCCCAGCTGTTGGCCATGCCGATATCGTTCCAACCGAGCGAATCGTCGTAATAGTTATAGCCCTTTGCGCCGAAACCGTCGCCGTTCTTATGCTCCTCCCAAGAGTAGCCGGCCATGAGAGCGAGCTTATGGTCTTCGCCGAATTCCTTGTCGTAGTTACCGAAAATCTCCATAAGTTTGGCCCAGTTGTCTTTCACCTTGCGGTTTACCTCGCCATGGCGTGTATTGTTCTGCGACTTCGTGGATGTGTACGACTTATAGTGCTCGTTCTGGGTCTCGTAAGAGAAGTTGGCGTTAAGGAGAAGTCCNTCGATGATTTTCAGAGAGGCCTTTCCGGTGAACTGCAGGCGCTTGAAAGTGGTCATCGAGGTATTCTCATATACCAGNGAGAGGGGGTTGTAGTTCTGGGAGATAGTCTTGTCGGCATACCATCCACCCTNCTCGTCGTAGACAGGGACAAGGGGAGAGTAATAATACATACCCTCATANACGGAGCTTCCGCTGATATCGCGGGGCACACCCCATTCCTTACGGATATTACCGTTGATTCCTACTCCGAGAGTAAGCCGGTCTTTGAGGGTCTTTGTCTCGACGTAAGAACGTCCGGTGAAGAGGTTATTTCCGACACCCTTGATGATACCGTCGCGCTTCAGATAGTTGACCGAGACATTGTAGGAGGTCTTCTGGGAGCCNCCGGAAATCGAGAGGTCGTGGTTAGTGGCGAAACCGGTGCGCTGCACCTCCTTGGCCCAGTCAGTATCCGCCCCACGGTTGTTGGGGATGGATATTCCATTGGCCTCGGCATAAGCAAGGAGCTGACTTGCCGACATCATCTTATGGTCGTTGGCNATTCTCTCCCACGACACATATCCGGAATAGTTGACGCGGGCAGGGCCGTCGGAGCCCCTTTTGGTGGTGACAATGATGACGCCGTTAGCGGCCTTCGAGCCATAGATGGCAGTGGCGGAAGCATCGCGGAGCACGTCGATGCTCTCGATATCGGCAGCGGGGATAAGGTTCATGTTGACATCAGGGATACCGTCGACCACATAGAGAGGCTCGGCATTTCCGCTAAGGGTGGATGCACCACGCAAGGTGATTGAGTTGACACCACCGTTGGGGTCGGAATTCTGCACAATCGTGAGGCCCGGCACCTTACCCTGAAGGAGCTGTCCGGGATCGGTGTAGGCACCGACATTAAGGTCTTTGGAATTTACAGTGGTGATAGAACCGGTGAGATCCTTACGCTTCATGGTACCGTAACCGACCACGACCACCTCGTCGAGGACAGCATCGTCAGGCGTCATTACAATATCCATGACATTGGCAGTGGCTTTCACGGTGTGTGGAGCATACCCGATATAAGAGAAGGAGAGAGTCTTGCCCATAGCGCCATCGAGACGGTATTTTCCATCGATGTCGGTGGCGGTGCCTACGGAAGTGCCCTCGATGCGGACAGTGACACCGATAAGCGGTTCCCCTTCGGTGTCGGTCACGGTGCCCGACACCCAGTTGTTCTGGGCAAATGCGGGCATAGAGGCAACGAGCAGAATCATCGAAAAGAGGATGCGCATGATGCCGCGTGAGGTGCCGTCAAGATGCCCCGAGTTTGTTAGAGAAGGAAAAACTTTCATTAGGTTGGTTTTAAGTTTTTGGTATTTAATTCAGGTTCATTTTTCCATGAATCGAGCCCCTGAGAGGTCGGCGGGAATCGATCAGGAAGATGGATCTGTTATCGTTTAGGTGTGTACAAAATTAGGCCTTCTCATTCAATTTGCCAAATATTTCAAGTCGGAATTTTGAGTTATCTCTTTTCCTACAAGCATTTTGCATGATTTGTATCTCATCGGTGAAAGATTTATGATCATTCACCGGCGGAGCCACCCTCCAATTCAATGCTTTTTTCAACACTCATCCCGGCCGCCGGCAATTAGATTGAAATGTGGAGGCGGAATGATTGGGATGTTGCGGCGACAATGGTGATTTTTCACTAACTTTGCTGAGAGAAAAAAATGTTTAACCTTACCACAAACTCACATGAAGCATTTTCGCTCAGCACTGCTCTCCTGTGCTGTAATCGGGGGCCTGACCGCCCATGGAGAGGGTACACTCTATGTAGATGCCGGAAGAAAGGGACATGAGATCAACCCCGGAATGTATGGCATATTTTTCGAAGAGATCAACCATTCGGGCGACGGAGGACTTTATGCCGAGCTCCTGCAGAACCGGGGATTCGAGGAACAGACCATCCCCGGAGGATTCAGCCAGACCGGCCCCGGCAAAATCGAGACACCCATCTTCTCCGACTATCTGAACCATCTCAGCAAACAGCTCAAATGGGATTGGGATTTCAACGGAAAGAAGATGACCGGATGGGAGGTGGCCTATTCAGGCTGCACCCTCACATATGATGTGGAGACTCCTACCATCCCGCTCCACGAGGCCACTCCGAACGCGATGCGCCTCACGATCGGCGACTCTGCGGAGGGGGGCTCAGTGAAGCTCATCAACACCGGCTATTGGGGAATAGCTGTGGAGAAGGATGCGGGATATGACCTGAGATTCTATCTCAACACCTCCGATTACAACGGGAGGGTGAAGGCCGTGATATTCGACTCCGACGGGAAGACCGAACTGGCCTCCACAATATTCGACGTAGAGAAGGGGGGAGAATGGAAAGAGTATAAAGCCGAGCTCAAGGCATCGGCCACAGTAAAGGATGCCCGCTTCGCGCTGGTGTTCGAGGGTGACGGCACCATCTATGCCGACTATGTGTCGCTCTTCCCGCAAGACACCTTCAACCACCGGCCCAACGGGATGCGCCGCGACATAGCCCAGATGCTTGCCGACCTCAAACCGAAATTCATGCGCTGGCCCGGAGGGTGTATCGTAGAGGGGATCATGCTTGAGAACCGTGTGAAATGGAAAGAGACTATCGGCGACCCCATGACCCGCCCGGGACAGTATGACCTGTGGGGCTACCGCTCCACATGGGGGCTGGGATATCACGAGATACTCCAGTTTTGCGAGGATACCGGAATGGACTGCATGTTTGTAGGGAATGCCGGCATGTCGTGTATCAACTGGGGAGGTGATTTCAAGAATCCCGGAGAGGAACTCGATCCCTTCTACGAGGATATCCGCGACGCCATAGAGTATGCCATAGGCGACCCGGCAACGAATGAATGGGCAGCCAAGCGTGCCGAGGCGGGACATCCCGAACCGTTCCCGCTGAAATTCGTGGAGATCGGCAACGAGAACTTCGGACGCACATACGACACCAACTACAAATACATCTACGAGAAACTGAAAGCCGAGTATCCGCAGCTCACCTTCCTCAACACGATGGGACTCGACCATGCCAAAGAGTTTGACGTGCATACCGACATGATCGACCCTCACTGGTATGTAGCTCCGGATTACTTCTACAACAACCGTACCATCTTCGACAATGTGGTGCGCGGCAACTATGATATCTATGTAGGGGAATATGCCACTAATGTAAATGTGGGGCAAGGGAACATGGATGCCTCCCTTTCGGAGGCGGTGTTCATGATGGATATGGAGCGCAACTCCGACATCGTGAAGATGGCTTCGTATGCNCCGCTGATCGAGAACTCCAACGCGCGCAACTGGACCTGCAATCTTATCTGGCAGCGTTCGGGAGAGGTGTTCGGACGCGCATCGTATCATGTGCAGAAACTTTTCTCGGAGAACCTCCCCACCTATAACATCCCCTTCCGGATGCAGTCGGAGCGTCTGGCAGTGCCCTACCATGGCCGTGTCGGGCTCGGCACATGGCTCACAGGAGCGAAATTCCGCAACATGAGAGTGACCACCCCCGAGGGGACTCCACTCTACACACCCGACTTCACTGCCAACCGTGAGGAATGGACCGACATGCAGGGAGCGTGGATCACTGATGAGGATAACAACTTCGTGCAGACAAATTCAAGCTCCACACGATGCATCTCGATGATGAACACCCTTGCCTTCCGCGACTGTGTGATCGAGGTGGAGGCATGCAAGACCTCCGGACAGGAGGGCTTCCTCATAGTGTTCGGCGGCAACGACTACGACTGGGACCATTACTATCAGTTTAATGTAGGGGGATGGAACAACGCACGTGTCGGCATCGAGGATGTGACCAACGGCGGGGGAGCCGTGATTTCCGAACAACCCTCCTTCAAGATAGAGAACGGAAGATGGTATAAGCTGAAAGTGGTATGCTCCAACGGGCGCGTAGAGGGTTACATCGACGATGAGCTCTATTGCTCACACGACTTCGGAGACGTCACGGCAGGACGTATCTCGGCACATGCCGGATATGACGAGGCCAATGGCGAGATAGTGGTGAAAGTGGTGAATGCGGAGGATACCCCCCTACCCCTCACCCTCAATATCAACGCCACCGATATGGCTTCGGAAGCCACCAAGACAGTGCTCAAGGCCTCCTCGCTTTGGGACGAGAACTCCTTCAGCATGCCCGACCAGATCATACCTGTGACCTCCACAGTGACANTTCCGGGAGAGACGGAAGAGATGGTGTTCGATCCCTTCTCACTCACCATACTGCGGGTGAAAGCCACTCCGGCGGCCACAGCCATGGATATTCCTCAATTCACTTTCAGCAGCGAACCGCGACAGCTGACCCCCACTGCAGAGACAGGCTGGAGAGCATCGCTCAAGGAGGCTATAGCAGAGGCCGAGATGGTGGCTTTCCCGGATGTGGAGGGTTATTCCGAGCTTGTGTCGGCCATAGCCGACGCACGTTCAGCGACAGGAGAGAGCGATGACGCCCTGCTGCGCNACGCTACCGAGACACTTCGCCAGGCACTTAAAAGCTACTACAAGCTTCAGATGATTCCGGCCAATGAGCTGGAGGATGTGATTGTGAACGGGACATTCCCGACAGACGGCGACAATTCCGGATGGTCGGGCAATCTTATAGTCAGGAGCCATGTAGCGGAGATATTCAACTCAAACTTCAGTATCTCACAGACAGTAGAGGGGCTTGAGGATGGATATTACATGGTCTACTTCCAGGGGCACTACCGCAACGGGGGCCAGGAGGAGGCCAACAAGAAGCATGCCGACGGGAGCGAGGAACTGCTCGCAAGGTTCCGTCTTAACGATATGGAGACTCCTGTGGTGTCGTCGATGAGCGAGGTACACGACGGCTACTGGTGGGGAGCCCCCAACTCCATGGAGGAATCATGGAGAATCTATTCAGAGAATCCCGACCACTATGCCAATTATCTTATAGCCAAGGCCGAGGATGGAAANCTGAACATAGGTTTCCACAAGGAGAAACTCTGCGANGCCGACTGGTTTATCTTCGGCAACATGCATCTCTACAGGATACCGACCGAGGGGAGCGGCATATCCTCAACAGAGGCCGATCTCACGGGCTTCTCCCCTGCCGCCTCGATCTATGATATGCAGGGACGTCTTGTAGGGAGTGTGGCAGGTATGCGCCGTCTGTCGGCCGGGATTTATATCATCTCGGAGGGTGGGCGCTCCATAAAGATACGCATCTGAGGGAGAAATCCTCCTTACTTATACAGAATGGGCCGCAGACGAATTCGCCTGCGGCCCATNNTGTATAAGNAGGTATAACCTCAATAGGGATAAGAGGCATCCTTCACACCCTGCACCACCGGNGGGAGGAGATAATCTTTCGAGATCTCACCTGTAGAGCGGCTTACCGCCTCACCCGTATCCCACAGACAGGGGATAAGCCCACGGCTGTAGGCCTCCCTGGCCACGAAGTAATTGAAGTCGCGACGTGATTTATGGTTGAGATCAAGAGCAGCCTGATTACCCTCCAGGAATTTGTCGCGGTTCATTATCGCGCCATATTCACCCAGGATCATGGGATAACCCTTGTCGCAATATAATCTTTTCATTCTGTCGAGNTCGGCAATCACATCCTCTTCGGTGGTAGCGTCCCAACGNTCCGCACCGGTGTGCCCCGCCAGCTTTTCCGTCAGGGCCTCCGCGGCNGCCTTATTCTCCTTACCCCAGAAGAACTTCATCCAGCTCCAGGATTGGTCGCCATCCTCCTCTTTGAGTGTGAAGAGCCAGGGGTAATAATGCAATTCACCCATCAGGCGGTCGGGCACATTGTCGGTCGGCATGGTGCCGAATTTCTCGAAATTATCCGTATTGGTGAATGGAGCCTGCACCACAAGGCAGCGATATGCATTGCGTCCGCCGGTAGAGCGCACCACATCTACAAACGATTGTTCGTATACAGCCAGGCCACCCATCTCGCCGACAGTCCCCTTATCGTCAGACTCACGTCCCGGTTCGGGCTCGTTGAGGCCGGCGAAGATCACCCTCTCGTCGTAATCNCGGAAAGCGAGGGCTATCTGCTGCCAGTAGGCACGAAAGCGCTCATCGATCTTCTTCACCTCACTGTCGTTGAGGCCAAGAGCCTTAAGCCACACCACATCGTCATGGTGAGTGTTGATTATCACNTACATNCCNTCTTCGAGGATCCAATCCACCACTTCACGCACACGATTGAGAGCTGCGGGGGAGATGGTGTAGGAATCGTCGGCAAACTGATACCAAGTCACGGGGAGACGCACTGTGCCGACGCCGGCGTCGGCAAGACCCTTTATAAAGGTCNTGTTGATCACAGGATTTCCCCAGCTTGTCTCTCCATTNGGATGGGAATCGAAGGTGTTGCCGATATTGAAGCCGGCTCCAAGTTTACCGGCAAGCTGCATGGCAGTAGACTCCATGCCGGATTTATCGGCCGGAGCTGCCACAAACGCCTCCTGACTGACCGGGAGGGAGATGGAGGCTCCTCCGGAAGTGATCTTAACCTCACCTTCACGGGCATCACCCATATTCAGACCTACCTGCACCTTGAGCGTGACGATATTGTCGAGCTTGCTCTCTTCCGTGGCAGCTATCCAATTGTCGGAGACGGCCACTTCGTAGGGGCCTGCGACGGTAAAGGAGAGGGGCACAGATGCTCCGCTCATACTCAGCACGCTGCCGGTAAGGTTATCCTCAACAATCCTGAAGCCGGAACCGGCCTGNGTGACACTTACCGATCCGGAGTTGGCACCGGCAGTGACCATCACTTCAGATGAACGGGTATCGGCGTCGGGATTGGCTTGCGCATGAAGCGTCACCTTATATAAATTACCCTTTGATCCGGTAGGGATTATCTCAGCTACCGTGAGCCACTCCGCATCTGACGACACCACCGGCTTCACAGCAGACTGGATGGCAATCTCTTTATCACCCCCGGATTGAGGGAAACTGAACTGATCGATGCCGATTTTGAAAGCACTGTCGGCCGGCTCATCATTCTTGTCGCCGGCACACGAAACCAAACCTGTGAGGAAAAGCATCGACAAAGTCAATACTCTCCATATAGCATTAATCATCATAAGTAAAAATAAATCTATAAGCTGCTGTTAAAATTAAAGTGAGAGCAGGGGCTGAGGCCCCGGCCCTCACTTCAGATTCAATATATCATGTCGATATCAATAAATACGGGATACAGATACAGGATCAATCGGCAAGTTTCCACCAGAACGAGATGATCTCATCCTTGTCGTTACCGGCGCTTACGGCATTCGAGACACGTCCGAGCCAGAACCCTTTCTCGTCGATATTGCCAAGATTGTTGCCGATCACGGCGTGAGACACCCAAAGCCACTCATTCTCGCCAAGCGGCCGGGTCCAATATGCACCCATATTATTGACTGTTCCTACCCAACTTGCAGCGGTGCCGTCGTAGTTGACCATGGGGAAGGGGAAAGTAACGGAGGGGATATCGTTGTTGACGGATATAATACCGCTCTCCTCAACTTTCGAGCCGTCGAACATAGTGTATGAGAGGGTTGCCATGATCTGGCCATTGGCATTTGTGAATGAAAGGCGTGCCGACTCAGCCACCTGAGCAACATCCTGATTCCAAACCCATCCATTGGAGGAATAGTCGGAACCGAAAGATGAGGGGGCGGTCCATCCGCCGGAGCAGTCGAAATTCATCCAATCAACAAACGCATCTGTGTTAGGGGTGAAAGTCTTTCCACAGAGAGCGGTGATCCAGGGAGCCAGAGGATCATCGGAGGATGCGCCNCCCGATCCGGCAGTTGGGACAAAATGATAAGCCATATACTCATCTTTCTCAGTGGAGCGTGCGCCCANCCACATTCCGGAGACATTNCCCATGATATCTTTCTCAATAGCNGTGATGCGGAGGCCATTGTTTGCATCGACGTTGAACCATGCCCAGCCTACCAGTGAGAATCCGGGGACAGGCTCGGAGAAGGTATAGATGCCTTTCTCGTCGAGAGTATAGCTGCATGCCAGCTCAGATCCGTCGGGATAATGGAAGAGAGCGCTGTTATCCTTGCAGTCGAGAGTCATGGAGAAATCGGCGTATGAAGCGGGATCGGGAGTGCCGAGCCAGTCAGGATAATCAGCCGGGGAAGACCATCCGTTCATGAGAGAGCCGTCGAGGTTGGCCCAGTCAACAGGATTCTTGTCGGAAAGCACCCACTTCACGGAGGTTATGACTGTCTGGGAGATGTCGTTCATCCAGTTGTCGGGGAGGGTGGGTTCAGGTTCAGCTGTATCCGCCACATAGTTTTCGAAATAATCCTTTGTCACATAGTTNTAGGATGTGGCCGAGCCGCTTGTGATACCATCTTCGATAAGCTGCATACCGTCGTCGGAGAGATAGAGCAACTTATAGTTACGGCAGGTCAGAGGAGCGTTGTTGAGAGGGGTGACATCGGAGAAGGCAATTGTATGGTTGTCTACATCCAGCAGGTATGTACCCTTCCCTACCACCACGCCGTCGGCATCGGTGATGGTGACGTTGGCACCGTTGATAAGGTCGAAAGTCATATAGCCGTAGTGAGCCTTCCGTTCGCTCTCACCGATCATCCACTGGTTGCCGGCCCAATCGGCCGCCCAATACCAGTTGGGGTCGCCCCCGTCGGGATCGGGCACATCGGAGGGATCTATGGCATCGGCCTTATCCCATGATTCCGAATCCATATAGTTGGCGGCATAGGAATCAGTCTCGGCAGCTGCATGGAGATGATCCCATGTATAATTGGGATTGAAATACCAGTGGGGGCCCTTCCACATTGTGGTCTTGAATGAGCCATCCTCGAGAGTGGCGAGGTCGAATTGCCAGGTCTTGGAATTGCCGACACCACCGCTGATTCGTGTCCAGAGATAATGGTCGACAAATTCAGCGCAGAAATCCGACACAGTGAAGTCGGCCGGATCGCTCCAGACATATCCGCCACGGGTGGATACACCCATGCGCACCTCATAATTGCCGTCGAACGGAATCCTGAGAGTTCGCTCTGTTCCGACAGAGCGACCCTGGGGAGTTTCCCAGGCTATCTGATACTGAGCCGGGAGGAGGCTCTTGAGATACACGATGTTAGGATTCTGAGCATCGTGAGTGATGGTGAATGCGATTCCCTCCACAAGATCGCCGGCAGTGATCGAGGGTGCCTGCAAGTCGTGATTGTCGGGAGAACAAGCGGCCAAAGTTGTGGCAAACGCTGTAGCTACCAATAGGGATTTGAAATTAGGTTTCATTATGTGTTGTATTAAAGTTATGGATTAGTACCAACCTTCATTTTGCTTAAGCACTCCGTTAGAGAGTGTGATCTGATCGTAAGGGATCTGGGAGAGACCCTTGGTCTTGAGGATCTTCTCACGGCTGAAAGTGACAGTTCCCTCAACGCTTCCATTTGTGACCTTGCCACCGGAAGCGACCACGGCATCAGCAAGGGCAGTGACCTCTCCCCCTTTTGCCTGGCGCATAAGATCCCAATAACGTATACCCTCGAAAGCGAACTCCACGGCACGCTCCTTCATAAGATTCTCCTGAGTCAAGGGCAAGCTTGCAAGTCCGGCACGGCCACGCACACGATCGAAATATTCCTGTCCGTCGGGAGATCCGAGCTCGGCAGCCATCAGGAGAATGTCGGAGTAGCGCATCAGCACCCATACCTCGGGGTTACATTCCATAAAACCTGCCGTTCCGGCAGGATCAGTGCCGGGGAGACCGTTACCATATACTAACGGAGAATATTTCTTTATAGTATATCCGGTATAGTCTCTCCAGTCTTTCCATGAGGATGCGAAATCAGCGCTTGCAGTGATTCCCTCAGCGGCGAGGTCGATTACGGATGCCGATTTGCGGGAGTCGCCGCTCTCAAATTTACCGAGGTAAGAGGGGCATACGGTGCAGCCACCCCACCCCTTTCCATACGGGGTCCAGTTGAGATAGCGCATTCCCAGCGTTACGAGCCAGCGGTTGGAGTCGTTGTTGCCGTTATAATCCTGCGTAGGAGTAAACTTCATGGAGAGCACCACCTCCGGATTAGAGTCGCCTGCATATGTCGAGAGCTCAGTGTCCCAACCTACATTATCGGCTATTGGCACAAGAGAGGCGGCGGGCCATAGATTCTTGAACTCAGACACAAGTGAGTAGGGACCATGCTCAATCACATCCTCCACGGCGGCGAGCGCCTGGGCTTTCGTGAATGTGCCGGTAGTGACACCCTCGGCATTGGTATAGCCCGGCTCCTTGCCGTAGTAGCCGGAATAATAGAGATATACTCTGGCGAGCAAACCTTCGGCGGCATATTTGGTGATTCGTCCGTTCTGGTCGGCACTCAGATTTGCATCGGCCGGGATGTTCTCGGCCGCGTATTTGAGATCGTCGATAATTGCAGCATATACCTCAGCCGGGTCGGCCTGCTGACGGTTCTCGTTGACAGGTTCGAGGAAGAGTGGAATATTTCCCCAAAGGCGCACCATGTCGAAATAGAGGATGGCACGTATGGCACGGGCCTCACCGATGTAGAGACCTTTCTTGTCGGATCCCTCGGTCCATTGGATCTGGTCCTGACGGGTGATGAGCTCGTTGCAGCGGTAGACACCGGAGTAATAGCGCTTCCAGTCGCTGGTGTAAAGCTGGAGATCGCCAGGGCTTTCGCTCTGATCGAAACGGTCGATAGCCTGATAGCTACGGCCGTCACCGTTGCCGGTTCCGCCATAAGTCTCGTCGCTCATGACAGTAGATGCGACGTATATACCGATTCCCGGATTTGAGGAGATCTGGCGCCATCCGTCGTAGCAGCCCACGAGAGCACGCCAGGCATCGGTTTCGCTTTTATAGAAATTGTCGGTGTTTGACTCGGTCTTCGATTCCACATCAAGGAAACTTTCGGCACAGCTGCTGACGAGAGGCATCATTCCGGCTGCGACAAGACCGAGAGCATATATATTGAATTTAAACTTTTTCATTTCAGTGAGTTTTTGGAATTTAGAAAGCGAGGTTCACACCAAAGAGGAATATGCGGGGGCGAGGATAGTATCCGAGGTCGACGCCCGATACCCAGTCGCTCGTACCATATCCGATTTCCGGATCCATACCGTCATATTTCGTAAAGGTGAGGAGATTCTGCACCTGAGCGTAAACGCGGCACTGCGACAGCCAGCTCTGATTGATGAGGGGAGCGAAGTCGTAACCGAGTGTAAGGTTGGAGATGCGGAGGTAGTCGCCGTCATGTACATAGAGGTCGGAGAACTGCCAGTTGATGTTCTGGGTGGTGACTCTCGGCATACGGTTGGATGTGCCTTCACCCGTCCAGCGGTCAAGGATCGCCGTGGTGTAGTTCTGATACTGCTTGCCCGGATCGCGATAGCTCTGCACGATCTTATTTCCGGCTGTTCCATAGGCTGTGATGCCGAGGTCGAAATTCTTCCAATAGAGATTGATATTGAATCCGTAGTTGAACTTAGGTATACCGTTGCCGAGGTCTACCTTATCCTCGTCGTTGATCATATTGTCGCGGTTGACATCTACATATTTCACATCACCCGGCTGAGGATTTGCCTGAAGCACCCCGTTGCCGGCAGCGATCCATTCGTCGATCTCTTTCTGGTTCTGGAAAATTCCGGCAGTCTTATAACCCCAGAAGTAGCCGATAGGCATTCCGTTCTGCGCACGATAGAACTCAAGTGAATTGTCGTAGAGCTGGTTGGTTTCGCCATGAATCATACCGTCTTCGGTGGGTATAGAGCCCACTTTATTCTTGTTGAAAGCACCGTTCACACCTACGGAGTATGAGAAGTCGTTGCCGAAAGTGTCGTTCCAAGTGAGTCCAAGCTCCACGCCTGTATTCTTCACATCGCCACCATTGATGAAGGGGGCATCAGTTCCGGCCGTAGCGAGGATGGGGGCCACTACCAGCCAATCCTTATTGGTCTTTACATACCAGTCGAAATTCACTCCGAGTCTGCTTGCAAGGAAACGAGCGTCGAAACCGATATTGGTCTGCTCAGAGGTCTCCCAAGTCACGTCGAGATTACCGAGTCGGGAGGGATATGCACCCCAGTTTGTCGACAGGATATCACCGTAGCCCTGGTTGAGCTGTCCGTTCGGGCCGATGTACTGACCGAAGAAATAGTGGGTGTTGGTGTTTTTAATCGGGGCGAGATACTGATAATTGTCGATGTTCTGATTGCCGACACGCGCCCAGCTTGCACGTATCTTCAGGAAATCGAGCCAGCCATGAGCAGACTCCATAAATTCCTCGCTTGAGATGTTCCATCCGGCTGAAACGGAGGGGAACCAACCGAAGCGATGGCCGCGGGCAAAGTGAGAGGAGCCGTCGGAACGGAGGGTGGCGTTGACCATATATTTCTCTTTCCAGTTCCATCCGATACGCCCGAAGTAACTTACGGAACGTACATTGTCATAGGGATATCCGGCAAGCGACATTCCGGGGTCGGCGAGGGAGGAGCCTGTTCCGTTGCTTATATATGCATGATCCCAGTCGTCGAAACCCTCTTTAAGCTTGATCTGTCCACCCCCAACATATTCACCGCTATATCGGTAAGCCTCCATACCGAGAAGTGCGCTGAATGAATGGTCCTTTATGTCGAAGTCATACGATATGGTGTTGGTCCATGTCATGCCGAGGCTTTGGTTCATCTCCTGGCTTACAGAGGTCTGCGTACTGTAGCTGTAAGGGGAGAATTCGTAGATAGGGGTGAAGTTGCGTTTCTTCCATGACCCATATACGACACCGAACTGTGTGCGGATACGCAGGTTCTTGATCGGCTCGAGCTGAGCATAAACGTTGCCGGAGAATGTAGCGTTGACGGTGCGGTTGTTGGTGCATGTCATCATAGAGCCGTAAGGGTTGCCGCCATACTGATACCAATCGGTGCCGGTGGTGTTGAAATAATTCCCCTCCTCATCGTATACGGGAGTGAGAGGGTTCATTCCGAACGCTCCGCGAAGGGTGTTGGTATATTGATTGCCGACATCTATACCAGTCTGCTTGACATATACGAAAGAGACCTGCTCGCCATAAGTAAGGATGCTGTTGAAAGCCTTATGGTCGGAGTTGATACGGAAGTTGTAGCGTGAATAATCAGACACATCCTTGCCACCCACGATACCCTCCTGNTTGATATAACCGAGCGACATCAGATAGCTTGAATTGGCGGTGCCTCCGGTGATGCCGATATTATAGCTTTGCATCATGGCATCTTTCTTAAACATCTGATCCATCCAGTCGGTGTCGACCAGGGATCCGTCGGCNCGATATATGCTCGATATCGACGACCAATCATAAGGAGCGAGCCCCTCATTGACCTGCTGCTCATCCATAATGGTCATATATTCACGGGCGTTGAGGAGATCCACCTTACGAGCCACATTCTGGATTCCGAAATAGGCGTCGAAAGTNACCTTGGTCTTCCCNTCGGAGCCCTTCTTGGTGGTNATCAGCACGACACCATTGGCAGCCTGGGCACCATAGATAGCGGCCGATGCGCCATCCTTCAAAACGTCGATGCTTTCAATATCGTTGGGATTCAGAGTNGAGATGTCGCCNCCNACACCGTCNATGAGGTAAAGCGGAGCACTGTTGCCGATTGTGCCGAGGCCACGGATNGTGACCTTCATCCCTGCACCCGGCTGTCCGGAATTGGAGGAGATGTTGACACCGGGCATCTGTCCCTGCATGGCCTGCAGAGGGGATGTGGTGTTCATGTTGGCAATCTCNGATCCGTCCATCTGTGCAGTCGCTCCNGTGAGGAGCTTCTTCTTCTGGACGCCATATCCGATGACCACGAGATCTTCGAGCACACTGTTGTCTTCCAGCAGAGCCACATCGAGACGATTATTGTCGGCTTTCACCTCTCTCGACTGCATTCCTACATAGGAGAAAGTGAGCATCACCCCTCTATCCACCTGAAGAGCATAGTTGCCGTCGATGTCAGTAGTAGTACCGATTTTCGAGTTTTTCACTTGTACTGTCACGCCGATCAAAGGCTCACCATCCGAAGCGGAGGTGACTGTTCCTTTCACAAGGATCGATTCCGCAGCCGCTATCCCCATTCCGGCCAGGAGGCAGCAAATGAGAAGCGCCATGCGCAGGAAACGCGACTTGCAAGGGTCAATCAGTTTCATTTCCATTGAGTTTAGTTTTATAGGTTAATATTGAGTTATATCAGTATCGGAGCGATCATGCTATTCAGGTGAGATCCATGTCAGGTATGTGAGAAGGTAAGTGAGAGAGTCATGGTATCAAGTGAGCATCATGAATTTCGATGGTGCAAAGTTAATCTTTCCGGCAATGCTATATGTGCCTGTTCTTCTCAATTTTTGGGGTCGGTTTGTTGTAAAGGGATGTCGGGAGAGGGTAAGAAATGTTAACAAATTTGGATAAAAATGTTAATCCAAACTCTCAATCAGCTTATTTACAATTTATTAAAAATAATCTCAGGCGAAGTAAAACCTGCCTTAAAAATTGCATATCTCAAGGGGATTGTATTATTTTGTAACCGTAATCCAACCATTAACCGAATCATGAAAACGACCCTTCTCCATATCCTCCTCTTCCTCACCCTGCTGACGGCTTCGGCCGGCTCCGGAGGAATCGGCACCTCCGGACACTTCGAACAAGTGGCAGGACAATACAACAAACTGATCACATCGCTCTGCAGGCACAGCGACGGCCTGATCTGGATCGGGACCTCCACCGGCGTGTACCGTTTCGACGGCTACTCCATAAGTCGGGCCCCGGCAGTTGAGTCAGATTCAATCACGCTGCTGACAGACTATATTCTCGGCTTATGGGAGGGACCTGACAAAAAACTCTGGATAAAAACCCAAAGTCACTACGGCATATATGACCCGCGCACCCATGAAGTGGTGGAGGATATCTCCGAGCTGCTCAAAGAGAAGGGTATCGATGGCTATATCAACGAAATAGAATCAGCGCCCGACGGTACCCTCTGGATTCATGCGAACGAAAAGGGGATGTTTCGCCTCAAGGATGACCTCGGAAAAGCGGAGAAGTGCGCCTCCCTACCCCATCCCGAACTGAAAGTGACCGACATAACTTTCAAGGGNGGTGCCCCGGTCGCTGTGGATGAAGCAGGGACCTTAAGCTGGATCGATCCCACTACCCTCAAGTTGATAAAGAGCGTGCCGCTTCCCGANNCAGCGAAAATCACTTGTAACGACAACTTCCAGGTGGCGGCCGACAGTCTTGACAGGATATGGCTCTATGCCACCAATGTNCTTGAGGTATATGACCTTAAATCANGGNAATGGATCTCCGACCGTATCACANCNAAAGAGAAGGTGAGCTCNACGAAGAACATTTTTCACGACCGGGGTGGAGAGCTGTGGATAGCCCGCGACAACCATGGNCTGGAAAAGATNATCACNCGCGACGACGGCTCNATAATACTTGTNGCNGCAGACGCTCCCGGCGATATAACATACAGAAACACCATNACTTCCTTNATGGAGGACACCGACGGGAATCAATGGTTGGGATCTTACAAGATAGGACTGCTGACCCACAACGACTGCATACGGAAATTTCATCTTGAACCTATGCCCGACGTGAACTGCATCCTCCCTACCGACAACGGGAACATCTGGATCGGTACCGACAATGCCGGGATTCTGAGATGGAATCCCGCCACCGGGGAGCGGCAGGAGATTCGCGACCCCTCGGAGGGGGAATCGCATGCCGCAGTGACAAGNCTCGCACAAGGGGATGACGGCACACTCTATGTNGGATCGTTNTCACGAGGATTAAGNAAAGTGAGCGGCNGCCGGTTTGAGAGGATAACGACCGGGACAGCCCTCGACAACAGCTTCGTATGGGCNNTAACTCCCGACAGATCAGGGAAGATATGGATCGGAACTCTGGGNGGAGGTNTCTTTCTGTTCGACCCCCGGACCTCGACAGCTGTAAAGCCNGANGGATCGGAGACAGTGCTCCCCTCTCAGTTCGTGATATGCGGCATGCGTTCNCGCGACGGGAGAANCTATTTCGGCACATCGGCCGGAATAGCCTATCATGACCCCGCCGACAACAGAATACACCGGCTGANAGAGCTCAACNCCGCTTTCAACACCGAAGGATGGTCGGCCGTGCAGCTTTACGAAGACACACGCGGGCTTATATGGGTGGCACTTGCCAACGGGCTTAAGGTGATAGACCGCACCCACTCACGCATAACACACNTGGAGACAGGCACTTCCAAGAAACATAAGTATGTGGCCGGCATAATAGAGGATAACGGAGGCTCGATGTGGATCACCGAGGGGGGCACACTCACCAACCTCAAAGTGGCCTATGACGACAAATCAGGGAAGCTGTCGATCTCACCGAGAGAATATGACATACGTGACGGCCTTATGGACTGCGACCTCAACCAACGCTCATTTGCAAAACTCCCCTCGGGAGAGATAATGGCCGGAGGCCTCTATGGCATCAACAGATTCACTCCATCGGAAATGATATTCAATACGGCACGTCCGAAAGTGATCTTCACAGACTTCTTTCTGGAGGGGAAGCCCGTGCATCCCGGGGAGAAGATACGGGGGAAGATGGTGATAGAGGGTTCGCTTCATGACGGAGAGGGGGTGAAGCTGCCGTATAATCCGGGGGAATTCACCATAGCCTTCACCACCGACAACTATGCGATACCGGAAAAGACAACCTATGAATATAAGCTTGAGGGTTATAACAATGAATGGCGCTCACTTACTNCAGGGCAACACAGCATCACCTACACCAATCTCTCTCCNGGGAAATACCNTCTGCTTGTAAAGGGGATCAACAGCGACGGCTATGAGAGTCCGGAGCCGGCGGCTCTCGACATACGGATATATCCACCCTTCTGGGCAACACCATGGGCGATAGCCATTTACTGCATCCTCGGGTTGCTTGCCGTGGCCGCAATCGTAAAGGTGGCGGCATGGCTTGAAAGGAAACGCTTCGAGCGACGTCGCGATGAGGATAACNGACGGAAGCAGGAGGAGATAAACCAGTTGAAATTCAAATTTTTCACTAATGTAAGCCACGACATACGCACACCGCTGACGCTCATAGTGTCGCCGCTTGAGGAGATGATCAAAGAGGCCGACGATGAACGTCAACGTCAGCGACTCAGCCTTATGAAGGTGAACGCCATGCGGCTNCTGACACTTGTGAACCANCTTCTTGACTTCAGGAAGAACGAGGTGGCNGGACTCCAGCTCACNCCTACGGAGGGNGACATAGTGGGATTCTCAAGAAATGTGTGCACCTCCTTCACCAATCTGTCGGAACGGAAGAACATCAACCTCACTTTCTATTCCGACCGCGAGAGTGTGAACATGGCCTTCGACCGCGACAAACTGGAGAAGATATTCATGAANCTTCTCGGCAACGCATTCAAGTTCACCCCTGCCGGAGGGAGGGTGGATGTGTCGCTCGAACAGGTGGGTGAGGAGAATCCGATGTTGCGTATAAAGGTGGCCGANACNGGAATAGGGATCAAAGACAAGGATAAGGAGCATATCTTCGAACGCTTCTATCAGATAGACGACAACGGGGAATCGCATCCCCACATGGGGAGCGGAATCGGCCTGAGNATGGTGAGCGAATATGTGAAAGTGCATGAAGGGACCATACGGGTGACCGACAATGTAGACCGTGGAAGTGTCTTCATCATCGACCTTCCGATCCGTCATGTGAGCCATGAGNCTCACATGACNGAGGAGCCTGATAGAGAGNATAATAATATTATTATTGCTCAACCGGANTCCGGTTGAGCAATCCCCTGCAGGGGATTGCNCGCCGGAGCGCGAGGGGGCACAGCGCCCGGTGGCGCTTGTGGTAGACGACAATCGCGACATGACCGACATGCTCAAATTCGAGCTGGAGAATGATTTCGACATCATCACGGCCAACAGCGGAGAGGAGGCGCTGAGGATAATCGAGAATGTGCAGCCGGCCATCATACTGACCGACCTCATGATGCCCGGAATCGACGGCATAGAGCTCTGCCGCAGGCTGAAATCGCGTGAAGATATGGCGGCGGTGCCACTCATCATACTGACAGCCAAACATGATCTCGGGGTGAAACTTGAGGGTCTGACACTCGGGGCCGACGACTACATCACCAAGCCCTTCAATCTCGATGTGCTACGGTTACGCATGAAGCGCCTCGTGCAGCTCACAGAGAGGGGGGCGCGCCGAAGTCTCATAGAGCCGGAACCGGAGTCGATAGCTATCACTCCGCTCGACGAGCAGTTTATCGAGAAAGCTATGAAATACGTCTCTGACAATATCGACAGTTCGGCGCTGTCGGTGGAGGAGCTGAGCGAGAAACTCGGGATGAGCAGGGTGAGACTCTACAAGAAGATAAAGCAGATCACCGGGAAGACTCCGATAGAGTTTATCCGTGTGATCCGGCTCAAACGGGCGGCCCAGCTGCTGAGGGAGAGTCAGCTCAATGTGTCGGAGATAGCCTATCGCACAGGCTTCAACAGTCCGAAGGTGTTCAGCAAATATTTCAAGGAGGAATTCGGCATTCTCCCCTCCTTATATCAGGATAAAGAGGGTGCTGAAACAAATTATACCGTCTAAATTAACATTCCGCCCCCCTGAGCGGAATGTTTAAGGCCTTTTGCGACACATAGCTGTAATCGCATGTAAGGAATAATTTCCTAACTTTGCAATAACCGACCTCCCGTGAAGCGGATGCTGAGCGGGAAGTCATGAAATCGAATTTTCAAAGCCATGAAATTAAATTTTCCTATTATGAGATTCTCCATCATCTCCGGCATCCTCCTGACCAGCGCGATGCTCGGATCATGCGGCTCAGGCCGATATGAGAAGGAGTCGGGGGGCATCGTCGTGAATGTCGATTCCCGCGCCGACAATGATGTGCGTAAAGTGCGCCTGCAGGTCTACGGCGACAAGATCATAAGGGTGACCGCCACTCCGGATAAGGAATTCGCGCCGGATGCGAGTCTCTGCGTGCTCCCCCGCCCTACAGATGTGAAATATGAGGTAGAGGAGACTGACTCCACGGTGACGGTCGTGACCTCCTCAGTGCGCGCCACTGTATCGCTGAGCACGGGGGATGTGGAATTTCATGACCGCAACGGGAAACTGATCCTTGCCGAAGCCGAGGGTGGACGAGAGTTCTATCCGATAGAGGTGGAGGATACCAAGGGCTATACGGTGAGACAGGTGTTCCGGTCGCTTTCCGAAGATGAGGGTATCTACGGCCTCGGTCAGCACCAGAGCGATGAATTCAACTATAAGGGTAAAAACGAGGAGCTTTTCCAATACAACACCAAAGTGTCGGTGCCCTTCGTGGTGTCGACCGACAACTACGGCATACTCTGGGACAGTTATTCATTATGCCGCTGGGGGAATCCCGAGGGGTATAAACAGCTCGGAGGAGTATTCAAGCTCTTCGACAAGGAGGGGAAAGAGGGTGCCCTGACCGGGACGTATACCCCCGCACCCGAATCATCGGCCAATTCGATAGTGCAGCGGGAGGATTCCATCTATTTCGAACATCTGATACGCGGCGATCTCTCGCATGTGGTGAATCTGCCGCAGAATTTCAACTTCGCAGGGTCGCACGTCACCTACGAGGGCTCAATCGAGGCCGACAAGAGCGGGGAATATAAATTTATCCTCTACTATTCCGGATATCAGAAAGTATTTATCGACAACAAAGAGGTTGTGGCCGAACGCTGGCGCACAGCCTGGAACCCCAACAGCTTCAAATTCTCGGTAGACCTTGAGGCAGGGAAACGTGTGCCCATCAGAATCGAATGGGAACCTAACGGTTCGGTGGCTTACTGCAGCCTTAAGGTATATGATCCGCGCGACGCTAAAGAGCAGCTCGACATGAGCTGGTGGGGTGAGATGCAGGATGGTATAGACTATTACTTCGTCTATGGCGACAGTATGGACGATGTGATATCCGGCTACCGCACTCTGACCGGGAAGGCTCCGGTGATGCCGAAATGGGCTATGGGCTACTGGCAGAGCCGTGAGAAATATAACACCCAGGAGGAGGTGCTCTCTACACTTGCGGAGTTCCGCCGCCGTGGCATACCAATCGACAACATCGTGATCGACTGGCTCCACTGGAAAGAGGATTCATGGGGAAGCCATGAGTTCGACCGCGCCCGATTCCCTGATCCGAAAGGGATGGTGGACACTATCCACGACATGAACGCACGGGTGATGGTGTCGGTGTGGCCGAAATTCTATGTCACCACCGAACACTACAAGGAATTTGACAAGAATGGCTGGATGTATAAGCTGCCGGTGCAGGACAGCATCCGCGACTGGGTAGGCCCCGGCTATCTCGGCTCCTTCTACGATGCCTACGACCCGGAAGCCCGCAAACTCTTCTGGAGCCAGATCAACGACCACTACATGCCTCTCGGCATCGACGCATGGTGGATGGACGCGTCGGAACCTAACATCAGAGACTGCACCGACATACAATACCGCAAGGACCTCATCACCCCGACGGCCCTCGGCCCCTCCACAAAATATTTCAATGCCTATGCGCTTGTCAATGCAGACGCCATCTACAACGGACAACGCGGAGTGGATCCCGACAAACGTGTGTTCCTTCTCACCCGCTCCGGATTCGCCGGCCAGCAACGTTACTCCACNGCCACCTGGAGCGGCGACATAGCCACCCGCTGGGAGGATATGAAGGCGCAGATCTCGGCCGGACTCAACTTCTCCATGAGCGGCGTGCCCTGGTGGACTATGGATATCGGCGGATTCTGTGTGGAAGACCGATATGTGAAGGCTCAGCAGGAATACCTCAAGACCGGGAAGGAGAATCCCGACCTGAAGGAATGGAGGGAGCTGAATACACGCTGGTATCAGTTCGGAGCCTTCTCCCCCCTCTTCCGTGCCCACGGCCAATGGCCCTACCGCGAGATCTTCAACATAGCTCCGGAGAACCATCCCGCCTATCAGTCGGTGGTGTACTACACCAACCTCCGCTATGACCTTATGCCCTACATCTATTCACTGGCNGGAATGACACACTTCAACGACTACACGGTGATGCGTCCGATGGTGATGGAATTCACCGCCGACAAGGCCACCCGCAATATCGGCGACCAGTATATGTTCGGTAATGCCTTCCTCGTAGCTCCGGTGTATGCCTACAATGCCCGCTCGCGCGAGGTGTACTTCCCGAAGGGCTCCATCTGGTATGACTTCTATACAGGGAAGGTGGTATCTGATGGTGGAGAGACCAAATTGGCCGACGCCCCATACAGCCGTATGCCGCTGTTCGTACGCTCCGGAGCTATCGTGCCTTTCGGCCCGGAGATAGAGTATACCGACCAGAAACCTGCCGACATGATCAATCTATATGTTTATGCCGGAGAGAACGGTGAATTCACCCTCTATGAGGATGAGAACCTGAACTACAACTATGAGAAGGGGGCTTATGCGATGATACCNTTCAAGTATGACAACGCTACCTCAACTCTCACCATCGGCGATCTTGAGGGGAGCTACCCCGGTATGCCGGCTACACGAGAGTTCAACATAATAAAGGTATCGCCCGGACACCCTGTGGGATATGCCCGCGACAACAAGGGTGAACGAGTCAGCTATGCAGGTAAAAAGATTGAGATTAAATTATGATTTTCAAAGGTTTGAAAAGGCTTGCACTGACTTGCTTGATCCTCCTTGCCTCTGCTNCGGCCGAGGCGGGAGGTGACAGCCGGGCCGTAGCGTTCAACAAGGGCTGGAGGTTTACCCTATCAGAGGCTGCCGACTACTCCGCACCCGGCATCGACGACTCCACCTGGCGCACACTCGACCTTCCTCACGACTGGGCCATAGAGGGGACTTTCAGCAAGGATAATCCCTCCGGCACGGGAGGGGGTGCGCTCCCGGGNGGTATCGGATGGTACCGCAAGAGCTTCACACTTCCCGCCGGNGAGAANGGGAAGAGGGTGTTTGTGGATTTCGACGGATCGTACATGAACACNACTGTCTATATCAACGGACATGNGGCAGGGACCCGCCCCTACGGCTACGCNCCCTTCAGCTATGACATCACCCCCTGGCTNAAAGAGGGGGAGAATGTGATTGCCGTGAAGGTAGACAATTCAGAGCANCCCAACTCAAGATGGTANAGCGGATGCGGCATCTACCGCAACGTATGGCTACGGAGTGTCGANCCTGTGCATATAGCGCAATGGGGCACCTTCGTNCGNCAGGACAATATCACTCCGCAGAGAGCGGAACTGTCGGTGATCACCAAGATCGATAATTCCGGNAAGGAGACCGTGAAGGGTATACTCCAGACGGAGATACTCTCGCCGGAGGNTGAGAAAGTGGCTGAAACCACCACCCCCTTTGTGGTGAAGCCGGAAGGGGATGTGGAGATCAGCAAACCGATCACTGTGGAAACTCCCCNGNTATGGTCGGTGGCCTCACCCCGGCTCTACACAGTNGTGAATGAGATAAAGGTGAAGGGGAAGACCGTCGACCGGTATCAGACAAAGACCGGATTCCGTTTCATGGAATTTGACGCTGAGAAAGGGTTTTCTCTCAACGGNGAGAGGATGAAGNTCAATGGAGTGTGCCTTCACCACGATGCCGGAGCATTGGGAGCCGTAGTGAACAAGGCTGCCATAGCGCGACAGCTGAAGATAATGAAGAATATGGGCGCCAACGCCATACGCACCTCGCATAATCCGCNGGCACCCGAACTTCTCGACCTCTGCGANTCACTCGGCCTAATGGTGATGGATGAGACCTTCGACATGTGGCGCAAGAAGAAGACCTCTCATGACTATGCACGTTACTTCCCGGAATGGCATGAGCGCGACCTCACCGATCTTGTNGTGCGCGACCGCAACCATCCCTCAGTCATAATGTGGAGCATCGGCAACGAGGTGCTTGAGCAATGGAGCGATGCCAAAGCCGACACACTCTCGCTCGACGAGGCCAACCTGATCCTCAACTTCGGACATAGNAANGATATGCTTGCCGAGGAGGGGGGACCGATGAGTGTCAACTCTCTGCTGACAAAAAAATTGGCGGATATGACACGCAACCTTGATCCCACACGTCCGGTGACGGCGGGATGTAACGAGCCCGACCCCGGCAACCATCTCTTCCGCTCGGGAGCCCTCGATATAATAGGCTTCAACTATCACGACGACTGGTTTAAGGATGTGCCCAAGAATTTCCCCGGGAAGCCCTTCATAATCACGGAGAGCGTATCNGCCCTCCAGACCNGAGGCTACTACCGTATGCCCTCCGACAGCATCATGCTCTGGCCCGAACGCTGGGACAAGCCCTTCTACGATGAATCATTCTCCTGCTCCTCCTACGACAACTGCCATGTGCCCTGGGGAAACACTCATGAGGGGACCATGAGACATGTGGAGGATAATGATTTCATAATGGGACAGTTCGTATGGACAGGATTTGACTATATAGGGGAGCCTACCCCCTACGGCTGGCCGGCAAGAAGTTCCTATTTCGGTCTTGTGGACCTCGCGGGGAATCCCAAGGACTCCTACTATATGTATCAGAGCCGCTGGCGCCCCGACCTTGATGTGCTCCATCTCTTCCCACACTGGAACTGGAAAGAGGGTGAGGAGGTGGATGTATGGGCCTACTTCAATAATGCCGACGAAGTGGAGCTTCTTCTGAACGGAGAATCGCTCGGCACGCGAAATAGCGAGGATGGGAAGTATCACGTATCATGGCGTGTCCCCTTCACTCCGGGAGAGCTTGTGGCTGTAAGCAGGAAAGGGGGACGCGAAGTGAAGCGCACCTCTGTAATGACAGCTTCCGAGCCATACGCAATCAAGCTGATACCCGACCGCGAGACAATCGCTGCCGACGGTTCAGACCTCAGCTATGTGGCGGTGGAGATTGTAGATAAGGATGGGCATCTCTGTCCTTGGGCAGAAAATGAGGTGACCTTCAAAGTGACAGGAAGCGGAGAGAATGTAGGAGTGGACAACGGCTCCCCTATCTCTCTGGAACCATTCAAGTCGGACCGCCGTAAGGCCTTCTACGGGAAAGCACTGCTGATAGTGCGCAACAACGGAGAGAGTGGCGACATAAAGATAGAGGCTACCGCTCCCGGACTCAAGACAACATCCCTGACATTAAAATCGTTATAATGATGACACTGAAAATAAAGCATATTCTAATGGCAATAACAACAGCAGCTTCCGTGGCCACCGTAGAGGCCACGGAGCCTATATATCTTGATCGCCGGGCATCCATAGAGGAGCGGGTGGAGGATGCACTTTCGCGCATGACACTTGAGGAGAAGGTGGCGCTCTGCCATGCACAGAGTAAATTCTCGTCGCCGGGCGTGGAGCGTCTCGGAATCCCCGAGGTATGGATGAGCGACGGCCCTCACGGGGTACGCGCCGAGATAAACTGGAACGACTGGGGATATTCGGGCTGGAACAATGATTCCATTACCGCCTTTCCGGCCCTGACAGCGCTTGCCGCCACATGGAATCCTGAATTGTCGGCACTCTACGGCAAAAGTATCGGAGAGGAGGCCCGCTATCGCGAGAAAGATGTGCTTCTCGGGCCAGGGGTCAACATCTACCGCACTCCGCTCAACGGGCGCAACTTCGAATATATGGGTGAAGATCCCTATCTGGCGGGAGAGATGGTGGTGCCTTACATACAGGAGCTCCAGAAGAATGGTGTGGCGGCCTGTGTGAAGCATTTCGCTCTCAACAATCAGGAGAAATGGCGCGGCACAGTCGATGTAGACCTGAGCGACCGGGCCCTCTATGAGATATACCTCCCGGCATTCAAAAAGGCGGTGACCGAGGGGAAGACATGGGCCATAATGGGAGCCTACAACAAGATATGGGGTCAGCACTGCTGTCATAACGAACGTCTGCTCAACGATATCCTCCGGAAGGAATGGGATTTCGACGGAGTTGTAATCACCGACTGGGGTGGAGCCCACGACACCAAAGAGGCTGCCTTGAACGGTCTTGACATCGAGATGGGGTCGTATACTAACGGACTCACCAGCGAAAGCGAGTTCGGCTATGAGGATTATTATCTTGCTAATCCGTATCTTGAGATGATGAGGAGCGGAGAGGTGGCGGAATCGACTGTAGATGACAAGGCACGCAACATATTGCGTCTTATTTTCCGCACAGCCATGAATACGGATAAGCCTTTCGGATCGAAATGTACTCCGGAGCATTACGCCGCAGCCAAGAGAATAGGCGATGAGAGTGTAGTGCTGCTGAAGAACAACGGTATCCTGCCGCTGGATGGAGAGAAGTATAACTCTATTCTTGTGGTGGGGGACAACGCGGTGAGAAGGCTTACCGACGGCGGCGGCTCCTCCGAGCTTAAACCGAAGGACTACGTGTCGCCGCTCGCCGCGCTGAAAGAGATGTATGGCGACAAGATCAAATATGCTCCCGGTTATGCCTGCGGTCGCACACTCTATGAGGCGGAGGATATAGTGCCTCAGGAGGAGCAGGACCGTCTGCGCGAAGAGGCCGTGAGGATGGCTAAGGAGGCCGACGTGGTGATATATATCGGCGGACTCAACAAGAACTCATGGCAGGACTGCGAGAGCACCGACCGCAGGGAGTATGAGCTTCCCTTCGGACAGAACCGTCTTATCGAGGAGCTCATCAAGGCAAATCCGAACATCATCATCTCCACTATCTCCGGCAATGCCTATGAGATGCCCTGGGTGAAGGATGTGGATGCGATACTCCATACCTCCTACCTCGGCACAATGGGAGGAGCGACTATTGCCGACGTTATAGCCGGAAAGGTGAATCCCTCCGGAAAACTCCCCTACTCTATCCCTGTAAAGCTGGAGGACTGTGGGGCTAACTCGTTCGGAGCCATCTCCTACCCCGGTATAGAGCAGGGTGATGCCGATGTGGTGGCCATACCCGGCTCGGTGATAGAGGGTGGGAAACAGCCTCATCAGACCTACAAGGAGGATATCCTCGTGGGGTATCGCTGGCACGACACCAAAAAGATCCCGGCTCTCTTCCCCTTCGGGCATGGATTGAGCTATACGGAATTTGAATACGGCAAGCCCGTGATGTCGGGGAATACAATCGGAGAGAACGGCACGATTGAGATTGAGGTGCCGATCACCAACAAGGGGAGCCGAGAGGGAAGTGAGATCGTGGAGCTCTACATATCGGATGTTAAGTCGTCGCTTCCGCGTCCGGAGAAGGAGCTTAAGGGATTCAGTAAAGTCAAGCTTGCCCCCGGAGAGACAAAGATGGTGAAGTTTACGATCACTCCCGAGGAGCTGAGTTTCTTCGACGACACAGCGCACAGCTGGAGAGTGGAGCCGGGTAAATTCAAGGCGCATATAGCAGCCTCCTCGACCGACATCCGCCACACCCTCCCCTTCGAATATAAATAAACTACCGCAATAATCATCTGAGTGACAAAGGAAGCGGTGGAGTCCGGACCCCCAATGAGGGCACGGCTCCACCGCTTCATTTGTAAGATGTAAATTGGGAGTATAAGATGTAAATTGGGAGAGAATCAACGTTTGAAAACGAGCGACTCGATCACGCATAGCTGCCTATCTTTCTCCGGAGAATCGAAAACGAGATATAGCGGGTGCTTCCCACTCAGTTTACGCAGTCCGGACAGGGGAATTGAAAGCTGT
>JAAVDU010000061.1 GCA_014801605.1 Bacteroides sp. | reverse complement strand
GTCATGATTATGATCTTGTGGTAGCGAAGCTTCGACATGTTTGGCTCCTTGGAGTCCTCCTCGGTGCCGATTGTCACACCGAGCGCCTTGAACATATTCACGATCTCCTCACTCTCAAACACTCTATGGTCGAGTGCCTTCTCCACATTCAGGATCTTACCGCGCAGAGGGAGGATAGCCTGATAGTTGGGGTTGCGTCCCTGCTTTGCCGATCCGCCTGCGGAGTCACCCTCGACGAGGAAAAGCTCACACTCCACGGCATCGCGGCTCTTGCAGTCGGCCAGTTTGCCGGGGAGTCCGCCACCGGAGAGGGGCGATTTACGCTGCACCTTCATTCTGGCACTATAGGCGGCATGACGCGCCTGAGCGGCGAGCATCACCTTGTCGACGATGGCACGTGCCTGCTTCGGATGCTCCTCAAGATAGTTGCGGAGCGCCTCGCTGACAGCGGTCTGCACCACTCCCGACACCTCGTTGTTGCCGAGTTTGGTCTTTGTCTGCCCCTCGAACTGGGGCTCGGCCACCTTTACCGACACCACAGCGGTGAGTCCGTCGCGGAAGTCCTCTTTCGAAAGCTCGATCTTGAGCTTGTCGAGGAGATGGTTGTCGTCGGCATACTTCTTGAGGGTCGTGGTGAGTCCGCGGCGGAAGCCGGTGAGATGAGTGCCACCCTCTATTGTGTTGATGTTGTTGACGTAAGAGAAGATATTCTCGGAGAATGAGGTGTTGTAGGTCATCGCCACCTCCACGGGCACACCGTTCTTCTCCGTGTTGAGATGAATGATGTCGTCGATAAGGGGTTCTTTCCCCTGATCGAGATATTTCACGAACTGCTTCAGGCCCTCATCGCTGTGGAAAACGTCGCAACGCGGATTGCCGTTCTCGTCAAGCTCACGCATATCCTTGAGGGTAAGCGTTATGCCGGCGTTAAGATATGCGAGGTCGCGCAGACGGTTGGCGAGAGTCTCGTAGTCGTAGACAGTCTCGGTAAAGATCGAGGCATCGGGATGGAAGAGGATGGTTGTGCCGGTATGGTCGGTCTCCCCTATCACGGTAAGGTCGCAGGTAGGTTTGCCGAAGGCATATTCCTGCATATGCACCTTTCCGTCGCGGTGGATCTCAGCACGAAGATAGTCGGAGAGTGCGTTGACACAGCTCACACCGACACCATGCAGACCGCCCGACACTTTATATGAACCCTTGTCGAACTTGCCACCGGCATGGAGCACCGTGAGCACCACCTCGAGAGCGGGTTTGTGCATCTTCTCGTGCATATCCACCGGAATACCGCGTCCGTTGTCGACCACCTTGATAGAATTGTTCTCAAGAATCGTGACCTCGATATTGTTGGCGAATCCGGCCAGGGCCTCGTCGATAGAGTTGTCGACNACCTCATATACAAGATGATGAAGGCCGCGNCCCGAGATATCACCGATATACATCGCCGGACGTTTTCTGACAGCCTCAAGACCCTCGAGCACCTGGATATTATCCGCGCCATAGTCTCTNGTCTGTTCCTCTTGCAGTTCTAAATCTTCTGCCATAATATATTCTGAATCTGTTGTTTACGTTTCAATAANAANANAGGGNNCNNTNAGCCCCTATTTCGTTACAAAATTACAAAAAAAATCCGTATTTTCCAACTTTTCAACCCGGCTANACCTTTCTCATNCGCCNCCGCGCAGTGCCCGGGTATAAGAAAGGGATAAGAAGCGTTTTATACTGATTATGGTGATTTGTGTCAAAACTTATATGCGATATTGTGTGTTAATGAAAAAAAGTGTTAATTTTGCGCCCAGTTATTACGGATGCACACGCTGACTGCCTCTGACCTCATACTCCCTCGATAGCTGTGGCGCCCTCAATATATTGAAATAATGAAAAATCTGGTAATCGTCGAATCGCCCGCCAAGGCGAAAACCATAGAAAAATTCCTCGGCAAGGACTTCACCGTCATGTCGAGCTACGGACATATACGAGATCTTCATAAACATGGATTCTCCATCGACATCGAGGATGACTTCAATCCACTATATGAAATTCCCGACGATAAAAAGGAACTNGTAAAGAAGCTCAAGAAGGCCGCTTCAGAAGCCGACGTCATATGGCTCGCTTCCGATGAGGACCGCGAGGGGGAAGCCATAGCATGGCACCTCGCGGAAGTATTGAACCTNGACCCGGCCACAACACGCCGAATAGTGTTTCACGAGATAACGAAACCTGCTATACTTGCCGCAATCGAAAATCCGCGNACTATCGATATCGACCGCGTCAATGCCCAGCAGGCACGNCGNGTGCTCGACCGTATCGTGGGATTCGAGCTCAGTCCGGTGCTCTGGAAAAAGATCAAGCCCTCCCTGAGCGCAGGGCGTGTGCAGAGTGTGGCGGTGCGCCTGATATGCGAGCGTGAGGAGGAGATTGCGGCTTTCACTCCGGAGGTATTCTATCGCGTGAACGCCATCTTCAACCTTGACGGCGACCCCCGCCAGATTAAGGCTGAACTCTCACAGCGTCTCTCCGACGCCAAGGAGGCCCGCGAACTGCTCAAGAGATGCGCCGGAGCCACATTCTCTGTAGCCGACGTGACCGTAAAACCGCTGAAACGCTCCCCTTACCCCCCGTTCACCACCTCCACCTTGCAGCAGGAGGCTTCGCGCAAGCTCGGATTCTCGGTCAACCAGACCATGGTGCTCGCCCAGAAGCTGTATGAGGATGGTAAGATCACATATATGCGTACCGACTCCACCAATCTCTCCGACATGGCGCTCCGCGACATTGCAGGGGTGATCAAGGAGACTGCAGGTGAGGATTACCTGAAGATTCGTCACTACCATACGAAATCGAAAGGGGCTCAGGAGGCCCACGAGGCCATTCGCCCCACATATATATCAAACCGCACCATCGACGGCACGGCTCAGGAGAAGAAGCTCTATGAGCTGATATGGAAACGCGCCGTGGCCTCGCAGATGGCCGACGCTGAGATCGAGAAGACCGTAGCCGACATCACCACCCCGCAGACCCCCGAGATCTTCAAGGCGGAAGGGGAGGTAGTGAAGTTCGAAGGCTTCCTGAAGGTGTGGAAAACCGAGAATGTGCGCCAGCAGGAGTTTGTGGAGCTACCCCGCATGAATGTGGGCGACACCCTCTCGGCCGATGAAATCACAGCCACAGAGCGTTTCACACAGGCTCCGGCACGCTACACCGAGGCATCGCTCGTGAAGAAGATGGAGGATCTCGGCATCGGCCGCCCCTCCACATATGCCCCTACCATCTCCACCATCCAGGCCCGCGACTATGTGAAGCGTGGCGAGAAGGAGGGTGTGAAGAGGGAATATGAGGTGATCCGTCTGAAGAAGGGGAAGATCACCGACTCCACCCTGTCAGAGAGCACCGGAAGCGAGAAGGGTCGCCTCGTGCCCACCGACGTGGGGATGGTGGTCAATAAATTCCTCACAGAATATTTCCCTGATATCCTCGACTATAACTTCACGGCCAAGGTGGAGGAGAAATTTGACGACATCGCCGAGGGTAAGCTGGGATGGAAGAATGAGATTTCAGGCTTCTACGGTGATTTCCACCCCTCGATAGAGAAGACCAACGCCATGCGTCTTGAACACAAGATCGGGGAACGGATGCTCGGCACCGACCCCGAATCGGGACGTCCGGTGTCGGTGAAGATCGGGCGTTTCGGCCCGGTGGTGCAGATCGGCAAGGCGGAGGATGAGGAGAAACCCCTCTTCGCCAGCCTGCTGGCCGACCAGAGTGTGGCCACAATCACCCTGGAGGAGGCTCTGAAACTGTTTGAGCTTCCCCGCAAGGTAGGGGAATATGAGGGTGAGGAGGTGACAGCCGCCATAGGTCGTTTCGGCCCTTATATCAAATATGGGAAGATGTTCGTATCCATCCCCAAGACCCTTACGCCGCAGGGGATAACGCTTGAAGAGGCTATCGACCTTATCCGCACCAAACAGGAGGAGGAGGCCAACCGCCTCATCAAGACTTTCGACGAGATGCCGGGTCTTGAGGTGCTCAACGGACGCTATGGCCCTTACATGGCCTACAAGCCGGAAGGAGCGAAGAAGGCGGTGAACTATAAGATTCCGAAGACCACCGACGCCGCGTCGCTCACATTCGAGGAGGCTAAGCAACTTATGGAAACGCAGGACGCCGCTCCGAAGAAGACTACGAAGCGGCGTGCCAAATAAGATAAATTGCCTGATCTGATCGATAGAAGCCGATTTCCCGGTCAATGGGAATCGGACAACAGAAGTTCATACAGTGAGGAGTATTCCGCAGGAAGCGGGATACTCTTTTTTTCACCCTTCATGAAGGCGGCGAGCCTCTCGGGAAGCTCCACACTTCGGCCGGTGATACTCTCCACAGTCTCCCTGAATTTGGCGGGATGGGCTGTCTCAAGGAATATTCCTGTCTCTCCGGGGCGCAACTGCTCCTTCAATGCACGGTAAGCCACCGCCCCGTGGGGATCGAGCTGATAGCCTGTCGCGTCGAGCGTCTCCTTCATTGTCGCGGCTATCTGAGCGTCGGTATATGTGGCTCCGCTTATCTCCCGGGCTATGGCGTCGTGGTCATGGGCATAGAGATCGAGCACCCTCGCGAAATTGCTCGGATCACCCACATCCATGGCGTTGGCGATGGTCTGCACCGAAGAGCGGGGATTATAGTTCCCTGTGGCAAGATAGTTGTAGAATATGTCGTTGGCGTTGTTGGCGGCTATGAAACGTTTTATGGGCAATCCCATACGTTTGGCTATCAGCCCGGCTGTGATATTGCCGAAATTTCCGCTCGGGACGCACACCACTATCTCATCCGGATCGGCGCCACCCCTCACCGCCTGAGCCCAGGCATGGAAATAATAGAACATCTGGGGGAGGAAGCGTGCCACATTGATAGAGTTGGCAGATGTGAGCTTTAGCTGCCCGTTGAGTTCCTTGTCAAGGAAAGCCTGTTTCACCAATGCCTGGCAATCGTCGAAAGTGCCGTCGATCTCCAGAGCCGTGATATTGCTCCCGAGAGTGGTGAACTGCGCCTCCTGCACTCTGCTCACCTTCCCTTTGGGATANAGCACATATACATGCACCCCCTCCACGCCGAGAAAACCGTTGGCAACCGCACTCCCCGTATCGCCGGAGGTGGCCACAAGCACGTTGACCATCCGCTCCTTATCCTCACGGTTGAAATATCCGAGGAGACGGGCCATGAAGCGNGCCCCCACATCCTTGAAAGCGAGTGTCGGGCCGTGGAATAATTCCAGCGACCATATGTTGTCGCCCACTTCCACAAGGGGAATAGGGAAATTGAGAGTCTCCTCCGTGAGAGCTTTCAGACGCTCCGGCTCCACATCCTCTCCGAAAAGAGCCTGCGCCACCTCCACGGCCATCGCCTGAAGCGACATTCCGGGGAGACGACGGAAGAATTCATCCGGAAGTTCCGGAAAAGCGAGGGGCATATACAGGCCACGGTCGGGAGCGAGTCCCTTCACCACGGCCTCTTCGAGAGTTACCTCGGGGCTTTGCCCCGCTGTGCTTCTGTATTTCATTGCAAGAAAGTTTATTCCCGNGNAAAGCCGCAAAGNCCTCACCCGAGCAGGGTTTTGATGAATTGATCGGAATGAAGGGAGCCGTATCCCCCTTNGGCAGCCGCTTTCTCGGAATATTCGGCCACATCGTCGGGCTCCACACCCGGTTTGAGTATCGTGAATGGCACCGGCGCGGCGGTATGAGTGCGCAGGCGGCATGGTGTGGGATGATCGGGGAGAAGAGCTATTGCCACATCCTCATCCATCTCATCGACAGCCTTGAGGAGGGGACCGACGATGCGTCGGTCNAGATACTCAGCGGTAAGTTTCTTAAGNTCGGCATCCCCCTCATGGCCGGCCTCGTCGCTCGCCTCTATATGCAGGAACACGAAATCGGCATCCTCTCTAAGAAGNCGGAGGGCTGCCTGAAGCTTACCCTCATANTTGGTGGTGTATAAGCCTGTGGCTCCCTCCACCGTCACCGGCGTCAGGCCGGCATACACACCGATTCCGCGTATAAGGTCGACGGCAGAGATCACATACCCCTTCCCTATTCCGAAAAGGGTAGCCATCGTCTTCATGTCGGGCTTGTAGCCGGGGCTCCAGGGCCATATGCTGTTGGCAGGATCCTTACCCTCCCTCATTCGCCTGAGATTCACGGGATGATCGGCAAGGATTTTCTGCGATTCGAGTATAAGCCCATTGATATATCGGGCAGTAGCCTCTGCCTCCGGCACAAGCGGGCGCACCATTACCTCGGCGGCGGGAGTGCCCGGCACGTCGTGGGGAGGGGTGCAGTCGATCCTCTTGTCGCCCCCCTTTATCTTCAGGAGATGGCGATAGCTCACACCGGTATGGAAGGAGGCCCGACCATCGCCGAGACGGCTGTTGAGGAATTCAATAAGCTCGGCGGCTTCGGCATCCGATATATGGCCCGCGGAATGGTTCTTNATCCTTCCGTCGGGGGCTATGCATATCAGATTGCACCGCATGGCCATCTCACCGGGGAGTATATCTATCCCCATGCTGGCGGCTTCAAGGGTGCCTCTCCCCTCAAACACCTCGTCGAGGTCATATCCGAGGAGGGAGAGATGGGCAATCTCGCTACCGGGATGATAACCCGGGGGGACGGTGGCAAGCAGACCGGAGCGGCCGCGTCTCGCCAGTTCGTCAAGGGCCGGTGTGTCGGCGGCCTCCAGAGGTGTCTTTCCTCCGAGGCTGTCGCAGGGCTCATCGGCAAGCCCGTCGGCAAGTACTATTATATGTTTCATCATATCATCTGTTTTGTATCGTAATATATACTTTATCCGGTCGATTTTACATCGTCACCTTATATTGGCTATGCTTATGATATCGGCGAATACACCTGCCGCAGTCACCTCCGCACCGGCTCCATATCCCTTTATCACCATCGGATATTCCTTATATCGCTCTGTGGTGAGCAGAATCACGTTGTTGCTTCCGGCGAGATTGTAGAAAGGATGGTCGGCGGCCACCCGCCTCAGCCCTACGCTCACCTCTCCATTGTCGAGAGAGGCCACGAAACGGAAATGCTCCCCTCTCGCGGCGGCATCGCTCCTCATACGCTCGAATTCCTCGTCGAGCGTTGCCAGTTTAGGTATAAACTCCGCGGCCTCTCCTGCGAAGAGCTCCTCGGGCACGAAGAGGTTCTTCTCCACATCCTCCTGCTCCACACGATAGCCCGCCTCACGGGCCAGGATCACCAGCTTCCGCACCACATCCTTGCCTGAGAGGTCGATACGGGGGTCGGGTTCGGTGTAGCCCGCCTCCTTGGCCATCTCCACGGCACGGCTGAGAGTGACATCCTCCGAGAGGACATTGAAGATATAGTTGAGAGTGCCCGACACCACGGCCTCTATCTTAAGGATACGGTCGCCTGAGTTTATCAGGGAGTTGATCGTGTTGATGATCGGGAGGCCGGCCCCCACATTTGTCTCGAAGAGGAACTTCACATCCTTGTCGCGNGCTATGCGCTTCAGCCGCTTGTATGAATCATATCCCGATGATGCGGCGATCTTGTTGGCCGTCACCACATTCACATTGTGCAGCAGGAGATCTTCATATAGCTCGGCTATCTGTTCGGATGCCGTGCAGTCAACAAAGACGGAATTGTAGATATTCATCTTCAGCACCTCCTGCTTTATCACCTCGGGGCATGAGGTGATTCCGTTCTCCTCAAGTTCCTCGCGATATCGTGCGAGGTCGATCCCTTCGCGGTTGAACACCGCCCTTCGGCTTGTGGATATTCCCACTACGTTGAGGCGGAGGTTCTTCTCCTCAAGCAGCTTCTTGCGCTGTTTGAAAATCTGGGATATGAGGCTGCTCCCCACGTTGCCGGTGCCGGTGATGAAAAGATTGAGCACCTGGCTCTCGGAAAGGAAGAAGGAGTCGTGGATCACGTTGAGGGCCTTGCGGAGGCTTCTCTTCTCCACGACGAATGAGATGTTGGTCTCGGAAGCTCCCTGGGCACAGGCTATGACATTGATACCGTTTCGCCCTACAGTGTTGAAGAGCTTTCCGGCCAGACCGGTGGTATGCTTCATCCTCTCCCCCACCACGGCAATAGTGGCGAGGTCACGCTCCGCCTTTATCTCGTTGAACATTCCGGAAGCCAGCTCGGTTGCGAATTCCTCACTGAGGGTGGCCACAGCCAGGTCGGCGTCGGCATTGCGCACGGCGATGGTGGTATTATTCTCACTCGCCGCCTGGCTTACGAGGAAGACGCTGACCCCCTTCTTGGTGAGGGCGTTGAATATGCGGGAGTTCACACCGATCACTCCCACCATACAGAGGCTGGTGATGGTGACAAGGGAGGTGTCGTTGATCGATGAGATACCCTTGATGGCTTTCCCGCGCGGCGAACAATGGTCGCTGATGAGTGTGCCGGGTGCCGAGGGGTTGAATGTATTCTTTACAAGTATGGGGATATTCTTGTGATATACGGGGTAGATTGTCGGAGGATATATCACCTTTGCCCCGAAGTTGCATAGCTCCATCGCCTCGGTGAATGAGAGTTCCTCAATCACATATGCAGTGTCGATCACTTTGGGGTCGGCTGTCATGAATCCGTCGACATCGGTCCATATCTCGAGGATCTCCGCATCGAGGTCGGCCGCCATTATAGCGGCTGTGTAGTCGCTTCCGCCGCGCCCGAGATTGGTGATCTCACCTGAGAGGTCGGATGCGATGAATCCNCCCATCACTGCNGTATCCCAGTCATAGGCGGTGACATTCTCGGCTATGAGGCGGTGGGTGAGNTCGGAGTCGAGGATATCGTTGCCGTGCGGATCCTTTTTAGTNCGTATGAATGTGCGGGAATCNAAATGGGTGGCCCCCTTGATTGTGTTGGCCACAATCACGCTTGAGAGCCTCTCGCCGTAGCTCACTATTATATTGAGAGCCCTCGGAGAGAGGTCGTGGAGCAGCATCACCCCTTTGTAAATATTCCCGAGCTCGTCGAGCATCATTCGGGCCATAGCCTCGGTGGCGTCACGTCGTGCGGGTGGCACCACACCGTTGATGACGGCAAGATGTCGCTCGATGATACGTGCGAAAGAGTCAAGATAACGTATATCGTCGGCCACGGCGAGGCGAGCGGTAGAGATCAGGAGGTCGGTTATGCCTCCGAGCGCGGAGACCACCACGACCTTTCTACCCGGTGTAGACTCGACAATCCTCTTCACATTTGACAGGCTCTCGACCGTACCGACCGACGACCCGCCGAACTTCATCACTTTCATACAGATTAACTACATTTTGACTCCAAAGTTAGCAAATAATATTCAAAAGTCAAACGGAAAGTGTAAAGAAAGTGGATATATACATAAAATATAGATGAAAGATAACGAATCGCGAGTGAATATAAAAGGAAAAGCCGTCCCGTCATCACGACGAGGCGGCCACTTGCGCTTTAATAATTGATTTTATCAGTTCCCTAATAATAAACTTACTCCTAATAATCCATTTATTTCTGAGTGACGATATGAAAACAAATAATATAATTTTTGACTCAGTACTACTAAAAAACAAGTTTTGATAACTGTTGATATAGAATTACTGCTTCAAGCGAATGTCAAGAAGAAGAGGGACAACCGCAGACATCCTCCGAGGAGAGGGTGAGTTTTTTAGAAAAACCCAAAAGCGGAATACGGTTTTCTTGAAATCGACTGCAAAATTATAATGTCTTTCCAATATTTCCAAATTTTTTTGAAAAAATTTTCAAAATTTTCTTAACTCACAATGTTTCCCCCGTTTAAAGGATGCATTTTTCGCTGTCGGCACCTGAAATNAGGGGNATATCTTGTATCATCACCGTTATGTTTTGATTCCTCTNNCCNANNNGCATCANCNCCTCCGGAGGGGAGCTACNCCACGGCCCGGGCNACAATAATGCACGAAAGATTTGCTCAAAAGAGAGATTTCTTGTAATTTTGCAACAAATTTACTTTTATAGCGTCTTTACATTATGAAAAAGGTATTGCTACTCGGATCGGGCGCCCTCAAGATCGGGCAGGCCGGCGAGTTTGACTACTCCGGCTCACAAGCTCTCAAGGCATTGCGCGAAGAGGGCATTGAGACGGTTCTCATCAATCCCAACATCGCCACTATCCAGACTTCGGAAGGGGTCGCCGACCAGGTGTATTTCCTCCCGATCACCCCTTATTTTGTAGAGGAGGTAATCAAGAAAGAGAAGCCCGACGGCATCCTGCTCGCTTTCGGCGGCCAGACAGCCCTCAATTGCGGCACAGAGATGTATCTCAACGGCACTCTTGAAAAATATGGTGTAAAGGTTCTCGGAACTTCAGTAGAAGCTATCATGATCACTGAAGACCGAGACCTTTTTGTAAAGAAGCTGAACGAGATCGATGTCAAGACCCCTGTGTCGCAGGCTGTGGAGAGCATCGAGGATGCCGTAGAGGTGGCTCACCGCATCGGCTATCCCGTGATGGTGCGTTCCGGCTACGCGCTGGGAGGACTCGGCTCGGGCATCTGCACCAACGACGAGGAATTCCGCCGTCACTGCGAGAGCGCACTCGCCTATTCCAAGCAGATCCTCGTGGAGGAGAGCCTCAAGGGATGGAAGGAGATTGAGTTTGAGGTGATACGCGACGCCAACGACCACTGCTTCACAGTGGTGCCGATGGAGAACTTCGACCCTCTGGGCATCCACACCGGAGAATCGATCGTGGTGGCCCCGATAGTCTCCCTCAAGCCTGAGCAGATCAAGATGCTCGAGGATATCGCCACAAAGGTGGTGCGCCACATCGGCATCGTCGGCGAGTGCAACATACAGTATGCCTTCAACGCCGAGACCAACGACTACCGCATCATCGAGATCAACGCACGTCTGAGCCGCTCATCAGCACTCGCCTCCAAGGCATCGGGCTATCCNCTCGCTTTCGTGGCCGCCAAGCTCGCATTGGGCTATACACTCGACCAGATCGGAGAGATGGGGACACCCAACTCCGCATATGTGGCTCCCTCCGTCGACTATATGATTGTCAAGATCCCGCGCTGGGACCTCTCCAAATTCGTAGGCGTAGACCGCGAGATCGGCAGCTCGATGAAATCTGTAGGTGAGATCATGTCGATCGGCAAATCGTTTGAGGAGATTATCCAGAAGGGTCTGCGTATGATCGGACAGGGTATGCACGGCTTCGTCGGGAACAACGACATCCGCTTCGACGACCTTGAGAAGGTGCTCTCCCACCCCACCGACATGCGTATCTTCGCCATAGCGCAGGCTCTTGAGGAGGGCTACAGCGTAGAGCGTATCGAGGAGCTCACCAAGATCGACAAATGGTTTATCGAGCGTCTGGCCAATATAGTAGCCTATAAGAAAGTGCTTGAGGAATATGACCGCATCGAGGAGATTCCGGAGAATGTGATGAAGGAGGCGAAGCGCCTCGGCTTCTCCGACTTCCAGATAGCACGTTTTGTGGAGAATCCCTCCGGCAACATGGAGAGCGCCATGCTGCGTGTGCGCGACCATCGCAAGAACCTCAAGGTGGTGCCCCACGTGCGCCGCATCAACACAGTGGCATCGGAATATCCGGAGCTCACCAACTATCTCTACGTCACCTATGGCGCCGACGAGAACTCTATCCGCTACGACATGAACGCGGGGAACAACATCGTCGTGCTCGGCTCGGGCGCTTACCGTATCGGTAGCTCCGTTGAGTTCGACTGGTGTTCCGTCAACGCGGCCAACACCTGCCGCCAGTCGGGCTACAAGTCGATAATGATCAACTATAACCCGGAGACGGTATCCACCGACTATGATATGTGCGACCGCCTCTACTTCGACGAGCTCAGCTTCGAGCGCGTGATGGATATCCTCGACCTCGAGACTCCTCGCGGCGTAATCGTGAGCGTGGGTGGACAGATCCCCAACAACCTCGCGATGAAGCTCTACCGTCAGCATGTGCCCGTGCTCGGCACC
The DNA here is from genome assembly GCA_014801605.1 of Bacteroides sp. Lineage (GTDB taxonomy): Bacteria > Bacteroidota > Bacteroidia > Bacteroidales > Muribaculaceae > Lepagella. The sequence continues at coordinate 11,538 of JAAVDU010000061.1, read as the reverse complement.
TCCCCCATCTCCATCGACCGTGCGGAGAACCGCCACAAATTCTCCGCTATGCTCGACCAGCTCGGCATCGACCAGCCCCGCTGGAAGGAGCTGACCACTACCGAGGAGATCGACGGCTTTATCGCCGAGGTAGGTTTCCCGGTGCTCGTGCGCCCCAGCTACGTGCTCTCCGGCGCGGCCATGAATGTATGCTACGACTATGAGCAGCTCCACCGCTTCCTCTCGGAGGCTGCGAAAGTGTCGAAGGAGTATCCTGTAGTCGTGTCTGAATTCCTTCAGAACGCCAAGGAGATCGAGTTTGACGCCGTGGCCCGCAACGGCGAGATTGTGGAATATGCCATCTCGGAGCATGTGGAGTTTGCCGGCGTACACTCCGGCGACGCTACCCTCGTGTTCCCGGCCCAGAAGATCTATATGGCCACAGCACGCCGCATCAAGCGCATCAGTGCCAAGATAGCCAAGGAGCTCAACATCTCGGGCCCCTTCAATATCCAGTTCCTCGCCAAAGACAACTATGTGAAGGTGATAGAGTGCAACCTGCGTGCGTCGCGTTCCTTCCCGTTTGTCAGCAAGGTGCTTAAGAAGAACTTCATCAACACCGCCACCCGCATCATGCTGGGGGAGAAGGTGGAGAAGGTAGACACCTCCACATTCGACATCGACTACATCGGCGTCAAGGCTTCGCAGTTCTCATTCGCACGTCTGCATAAGGCCGACCCTGTCCTGGGCGTCGACATGTCGTCGACCGGCGAGGTAGGTTGCATCGGCAAGGACTTCGACGAGGCTCTTCTGAACGCTATGATCTCCGTAGGCCACCATATTCCGAAGAAGGGTATATTGGTAAGCTCGGGTGATGTGCGCGGCAAGGTGGATATGCTTGAGGCATGCCGTCTGCTTGCAGAGTCGGGCTACAAGATCTACGCCACCAAGGGTACGGCCGACTTCCTCAACAACAACGGAATCGAGGCCACAACCGTAAGCTGGCCCGATGAGGAGGGTGAGAATGTGCTCGACCTCATCGCAAGCCACAAGGTGGATCTTGTGATCAACATCCCGAAGAATCACACCAAGCGTGAGCTTACCAACGGCTACCGCATCCGCCGCTGGGCCATCGACCACAACATACCGCTGCTCACCAACGCACGTCTGGCCGTGGCCTATGTGAAGGCCTTCACCAAGAAGCCGATGGAGGAGATAGGAATCACCCCCTGGAGCGCATATTGACCGGCAGATATCATCAGCCCCAAATAAGAGAGAGCCTCCTTCCCGCGATTCGGGAAGGAGGCTCTCTCTTATGATTATGTCGGCTTTTTCAGCGGAGGATAGTCTGCTTGTCCTGGTCGGTGTAGTCGAGGTTCTCTCCGGCCATACCCCANATNAACATATANTTGCTTGTTCCGGCGGCGCAATGCACGCTCCATTCGGGGGAGATTACGGCCTGCTCGTTGTCCATCCATATGAGGCGTGTCTCCTGAGGGTCGCCCATGATATGGCAGATATGGTTCCCCTCGGGCACATTGAAGTAATAATATGCCTCCACACGACGGTCGTGGATATGAGCGGGCATAGTGTTCCATACGCTGCCGGTCTTAAGCTCTGTGAGACCCATCTGGAGCTCACATGGCCCCTCTTCCAGCACATTGTTGACGATAAGCTGGTTGATGACGCGGTCGTTGCTCTCGGCGAGCGATCCGGCCTTTATCTGATTGGCCTTGATGCTCCCCTTGCGTCCGTCGATGGTGATGAGCTGAGTCTTGTAGTGAGTGTGGGCCGGAGCCGAGTTAAGATACAGGCGTGCGGGATTCTTCGGATCCTTGCTGCGGAAGGTGACCTTCTTGTTACCCTGACCTACATAGAGGGCATCCTGGAAATTGAGCTCATAATCCTTACCGTCTACATTCACGATTCCCACACCCTGCGAGGTGTTGATCACTCCGAGCTCACGACGCTGGAGGAAGTATTCGGCTTTCAGAGGGTCGATTGTCTCGAGCTCGACAGTCTTCGCCACAGGGACCACGCCTCCGTAGATAAGACGGTCGTAGAGGGTGTAGGTGAGATTGATCTTATCCTGCTCCATCACCTTGGGCATAAGGAAATGGGCGCGCAGCTGATCGGTGTCGTAATGCTTCACGTCGTCGGGATGACATGCACGCACTATCTGATAGTCTGTCTGAGCCATCGCGCTTCCGGCCATTGCAGCGAGCGCTATGGATAGAAATATCTTTTTCATTATATTCTGTGATCTGTATTTTTAACGGTTATTCTGTTTTCTGAAGCTTGTCGCTGCCGGCGGCCACCATAGCCTTCTGATTGCGTATGATCAGCACACGGTTCCAGACAGCCATACCGAGAGTGAGGATAATAAGCGCACCGGCTCCGATCCACTTCCATGAATAGCTGCACTTATAGATGATCCATGCAAGGGGGGATGAGGCGAAATCGAGACTTCCACCCTCGAAGCCGGCGGGTATGGCCACAGCGGCGTCGCCTGTGGCGGCATATACATCCTGTGCGGCGAGATCAAAGGCGGGAGCCAGCGAGGTCACGAGGTAAAGGCCGATCGTGAGGGTGACGAGCCCGACGATGAATGTCTTCACCACATTACCCTTGGTGTAAGGGAGCACGAGGGGGAAGAGATAGAACATGCCGGCCAGCGATGCGAGGGGGAGGAACTGGTTGCCGGGGAGGAGCACCGCGAGCAGAAGAGTCACGGGGATAAGGAGTATCGACACCACAAGGGTGGTGGGATGTCCTATCACAAGAGCGGGGCTCATGCCGATATTGAGGCCGTCGGCACCCTTGAACTTACGGGCTATGAGCTGACGTGTGGCATCCGAAATCGGCTTCAGGCCCTCGATAAAGAGCACCGTCACACGGGGAATCAGTTCCATCACGGCCCCCATCTTTATGCCGAGACCAAGGATGTAGGGTATCTTGTCGAGGATCTCACCCCAGGAGCTGCAGGTGAGGCATCCTATGCCTACGCCCACCACTACTCCGAGGAATAGCGGCTCACCGAGAAGTCCGAATTTCTTCTTCAGTCCTTCGGCATCGATCTCGAGCCTGTTCATACCGGGAATCTTGTCGAGGAGCCAGTTTATGCCGATGGCATAAGGCACGAATCCGGCACAGAANGGCTGAGGGATAGAAATTCCGTCCATATCCTTGTAGAAACCCTGAAATTTCCGNGCGGTCATATCAGCTATCACCAGAGTGATGATATAGCAGATTATGGCCGCGAAGAAGCCCCAGGCAAGCGATGATGAAGCGAAATAGACTATGGCTCCTATGAAGGCGAAATGCCAGTAGTTCCAGAGGTCGATGTTGACGGTGCGNGTGGTGCGCGTGAAGAGCATGATGAGGTTCACACCCAGACACACCGGGATTATGAANGCNCCCACGGCAGTGTTGTAGGCTACGGCGGCNGCCGCCGGCCAACCCATGTCGAACACCTTGAGCTGGAGATCGTAAATCTCCACCACAGTGTTNAGGGCGGGGCCGAGCGCCGAGGTGAGGAGGGCCGTCACAATCGAGAGGCCCACAAAGCCCACTCCGACCTTGAGGCCTGACTTGAGGGCATCGCTGAACTTAATGCCTATGCACACCCCGAGGATAGTGAAGATGACCGGCATCATCACTGCGGCCCCGAGACCGATTATGTATTGAAATACCTGTTCCATATCACTTGTAGCTTACCGATGTTTGAATGGGATTGTCGAGACAGGCACGTTTGTGGCGGAGTGTATCCATCCACTTATCCATTGTCTCCATCCCCCCTTTGCTCCATCCGGAGCCCCAGTAGTAGACAAAGGGGGTATTNTCTTTCACCGCNCCCCTGAGCACCNCATGCCCTATGGCATCGCCGGCGGCCTCCTTGAGGGGGATGTATTGAGGTTCGGCATCGCTCACCCCCACCGTGCCTACGAAGATCGTGCCGTTGCCGACCTCGGCGTTGTCGGTGAGATCGGCATATGCAGCGATGCGCGCCCCCTTGTCGAGACGGTAGCCCTCGGGGTTCTGCTTATGCACCACCTGTCCGGCCACAGCCTCCCGGGGCTCTATCACCCCCTCCCAAGTCACCTCGGTGCGGTTGAGCCAGTCGCCCGAATCGAGAGTAATGATGCGGGTCTCCCCTACGGGAATCCCCTTCTCGGCTGTCATGGGGGGATAGTGCAGCTTCACACAGAAGCGGAGCGGACCGTTGTCGAGGATCTCATAGTCGGTAAAGCACCAGGGATACATTATCTCCTCCCCTTCGAGAAGAGCGGCAGTACCACCCCCCAGTGTAGGGCCTACGGTGTAGGGGTCCATACCGTCGCCATGATCCTTATGGAAGGTGATTCCCTTGAAGTTGTTGAGATAATATCGCTTCTCGATCACAAGTTCGGGCACCGATTTAGTCCATACGTCATAGCCGAATCCACGCTCCCCAGTGAGCTGCAGAGCGGGACCGTAGGCCCTGTAGGCGGCATGTTCATTCTCCCAGGTCATATCGTCGGCCCTCTCCTTGAAAAGACGGCCGTAGACTTTAGGCTCCACAGCTTTCGGATACCCCTCATGGGCTCTGTAGACGGCAGTCTCACCGGGAGCGAGCGTCACCGGGAAAATAATCTTGCCGTCGTGTGTGGCCTGCCATGGCACCTCACGCCCCTCAGGGTCGGTAAGGATGAAAGTAGGGAGAGTGAGACGTGATTTCACGGCCGACTCATCCACCTCCACCATCTCCCCTATACGTGGAAAAAGGGCGGTGTTGGAGACGGTGATCTCCACCGTCTCCGCCATCGCCACACCTGCGCTTACTGTAAGCAGGGATAATATTCTGAATCGCATTTGTCGCGCTGATATCATGAAGGTCTGTATATGGGAGCGTCAGGGCTGCTTGCCGATATAAGCGAGGATACCGCCGTCGACATAGAGGATATGACCGTTGACGAAATCGCTGGCCTTGGAGGCGAGGAACACAGCCGGGCCCTCGAGATCTTCGGGAGTGCCCCAGCGTGCGGCCGGAGTCTTCGAGATGATGAAGCGGTCGAAAGGATGACGGCTTCCGTCGGGCTGGATCTCACGCAGGGGTGCGGTCTGCTCTGTGGCTATATAGCCGGGGCCGATGCCGTTGCACTGTATGTTGTGCTCTCCATATTCGGAGCAGATGTTGCGGGTGAGCATCTTGAGGCCACCCTTTGCCGCGGCATAGGCCGACACAGTCTCGCGGCCGAGCTCGCTCATCATGGAGCAGATGTTGATGATCTTTCCGGCACCCTTGCGGATCATGCCGGGGATCACGGCCTTGGCGCAGATGAACGGGCCGATAAGGTCGACATCCACCACACGACGGAAATCTTCGGCGCTCATCTCCTCCATGGGGATGCGCTTGATGATTCCGGCATTGTTGACGAGGATATCGATGGTGCCCACGGTCTTCTCTATATCGGCCACCATCTCCTTCACCTGAGCCTCGTCGGTGACGTCGCACAGATATCCTTTGGCCTCGATGCCGAGCTCCTTGTAGGCGGCCATCCCGCGGTCGATTGTCTCCTGACGCGAGCAGTTGAATACGATTTTCGCTCCGGCTCCCGCCAGCGCCTTTGCAATGGCGAGTCCGATTCCATAAGCGGCCCCTGTCACCAGAGCCACTTTCCCCTCAAGGGAGAACATATTCTGCATAATCTTTCTTGTTTAGAGTTTCAGTTTATAGTCAGTGTCGGTGAGGATCTGTCAGAAAAGATCCTTGAAATTCTTGTTGGCGTCNGTCCAGTGATGATCCTTCGGGAAAGGCTCTCCNCCCCATGCCTTCTGCGATGTCCAGGGTTTGGCCGCATCGCTCCAGAAGGGGTGGGATGCGGGAAGGCCGAGGGGCATGAATGCCAGCGAGGTCATATAGAGGGAGCCGTTGTTGGTATACCAGTCGGCGATNTTGGGCTGCCGTCCGGCNAAACCGATTGTGAGGAATCCACCCTCGTTGAAGTTCTCCTTTCCGTCAAACATCCTGTGCATGACAGCTGTGAGGGCTGAGCGCACCTGTCCGTGGGTNAGACCNGCCGGGAGCTTGTCGTACCATGCCATCAGGGCGAGAGGCTGCATTGTGGCCATACGGTAAGGTATGGAGCGTCCGAACACGGGGAAAGTTCCTTCGGGTGATATGAGACGCTCGAGCACTATNGCATACTTCTGGGTGCGGGTCAACGCTCTGTCATAGTAATTCGCATAATGTATGCGTGTNTACTTATTGGCATCCTTCATATTCTGGAGTGTCTCCAGATACATCGGGTGGAAAACGTAGCTGCTGTAGTAGTCGAAGGCGAATTCAGGGCCGTCGGCATACCATCCGTCGCCGGTNTACCATTCCTCGGTCTTGCGGATCGCGGAGTTGATGCGGTATTCATCGTGGGGGGCGCCCACCTTGGCGAGGAAGCTCTCGATAGTGGATGAGAAGAGGAGCCAGTTGGTGTAGGGGGGATCCACACGGCGCANCTGTGTGAATTCCTCTATGTAGCGGTCCTTGGTCTGCTGGTCGAGGGGGAGCCAGAGGGCNTCGTAACCGCGGATGAAGCTTTCGGCCACATATGCGGCNTCGACAAGNCTCTGTCCGTGGCCGCGCCATGCGAGATAGTCGGGGCCGGAGGGATCCACTGCATGGGCATAGCTCTTGAGGGCCATNTCACGCAGNTCGGCGCGGCGTTTCCCCTCCTCTGTGCCNTCGTCNGGGAGAGAGAGCCAGGGAGCTATGCCGGCCATAAGTCGGCCGAAAGTCTCCATGTATGTCACTCTCTTGTCGCGTCCGTCCCAGTTGGGGCTCACCTCCACNAGCATATTCTCCTGAAGCTTCCCTTGCGACATATTGCTGAGCACAGGGTATGCTATCTTGTATGCAAGGTCGGTCCAGTAAGCNCGGTCGGGGTTACACTCCTTCTCGAGATACCGCACATATTCGCTCGCGGCGAGCAGATATGCACCCACACCGAAGTCGGATGTGGATTTAGCGTNGACCACCTGTCCCGGGATCGCCTTCTCGCCGATAGGCTGCACGTATCCCACGCTTCCATCCTTCTGGAGGGCNTTGTCGCGCAGATAGCTCCAGCCCTTCATAGCGGCGTCAAGATGAGCNGGCTCCTGAAGATAACCGTTGTTGATGCCCCAGAGGAGGCCGTAGGTGAAGAAAGCNGTTCCGCTTGTCTCCGGGCCGGGAGCATGCTCGGGGTCGAGCATAGAGCGNGTCCAGTAGCCCTCCGGNTGCTGGCATGCCACCACCGCGTCGGCCATCCGGCGGTATTTGTTTTCNAAAAACTCACGGTTCTTGTCGTTGGCAGGGAGATCGGCGAGCACCTTCGCCAGCCCGGCGAGCACCCATCCGTCGCCACGGGCCCAGAAATCCTTCTTCCCGTTGACGCTCTTATGCGAGGGGTAGACATACTTTCCGTCGCGGAAATAGAGCCCGGTCTCGTTGTCGAGCATTATGCTGTCGCTGACGAGCACATACTCGTANAGCTTGTCGAGATACTGNCGGTTGCCTGTGATGTTGTAGAGCTTTGTCATGACCGGCATCACCATGTAGAGGCCNTCGGCCCACCACCAATAATCATTGTTGGGGGTAGCCATCTCATACTCCATCACCTCGCGTGCGCGGCGTATGCGGTAGTCGTCGGGGAGNATGTTGTAGAGGTCGGCATACGTCTGGAAGCAGATCTGCCAGTCGCCGAAGAGCACATGCTCATCTGTCTCGCCGTAGTCATACTTCCATTTGGAGCGGTCGTTGCTCTTCGCCCCTTTCCATTGGTTGTGGTCGGCCCAAGCGAGGGAATAGTCGAGGTAATCCTTGTTGCCCGTAAGCTTGTAGGCCTCCATGTTGCCGGTATGATATGCGGCGACATGCCAGAAGGGNGTNGCCTCCGGCTTGTTGGTCTTCTGCCAATGGGTGTTCACCTTGTCAATTATGGCTCTCACCTCTCCCGCTTCCTTAGCGGGATCTTTGGCGGCCGATGCTGTGCCGCAGGCAGTGACAGCCGCGACAGCTAACGATAGACTGTAGAAAAATTTCATGGTCAGGTAATAATATAGTATCTATGAGAAGAACGACAAGACCCCCGCGAGATTGTATCGCGGGGGTCGGAATAAATTTATCACACCCTCGTGGGAGGGGGTAGTTACGGATAACGCCCGATTTCTTACCGAAAACGGATCATTTCTTCTGCTCCTTGAGGATATCGCGGATCTGGGTGAGGAGCACCTCCTCCTTNGAAGGTTCGGGAGCGGGGGCGGGAGCCTCCTCCTCTTTTTTCTTGAACTTCATCATGAATCGCAGAGCCACGAAGATCGAGAANGCGATGATGAAGAAGTCGACGATATTCATGATGAACGTGCCGTAGTTGATGGCTACCTCCTCGACAGCAGCGACCCCATCCTCAGTGCCGGGGACACCCTGGCGGATCACGTACTTGAGATTCTGGTAGCCCGTGCCCCCTGTGCAGAGGGTGATGACCGGCATAATGATGTCGTTGACAAGNGAAGATACGATCTTTCCGAACGCACCGCCCACGATAACACCGACAGCCATGTCGACAACGTTGCCCTTCATGGCAAACTCTTTGAAATCAGATAAAAATTTCCCCATTTTAGTATTCGATAAAATTAGTTGATATTTACAGGTGGAATCGTTTTGCACCGCTTGGGGAGTGCAAAACCTCTTAAAAGAAGTATGTGAATTATATTTTCACTGCTCTTTTAACACGCAAGAGTTAAAAAACGTTCACCGATAGTTGAAATACCGATTTTTTTTTGTAATTTTGCATACCCCAAAAGGGATTGCGGGCCTACNGTCAANGCGAGGNTGCGGCAAGAGAGCCGGCCGGCGTCAATCCCCCGGGGCGACCATCTAAGCAGAAAAAGAGTAAGCTTTAAATATTACCAACCCAAAACAATATTTAAAAAGATGACAAAAATTGGTATTAACGGCTTCGGCCGTATCGGACGTTTCGTGTTCCGTGCCTCTACAAAGAGAGACGACATCGAGGTAGTTGCAATCAACGACCTTCTTCCCGTTGACTACATGGCATACATGCTCAAGTATGACACAATGCACGGCCGCTTCGACGGCACAGTTGACTATGACATGGAGAAGAGCCTTCTCATCGTCAACGGCAAACCCATCCGCGTTACCGCATGCAAGAACCCCGCTGAGATCGGTTGGGGCGCTGTAGGTGCTGAGTATGTTGTTGAGTCAACAGGTCTCTTCCTTACTAAGGAGAAAGCACAGGCTCACATCGAGGCCGGTGCCAAGTATGTTGTTATGTCAGCTCCTTCCAAGGACGACACCCCGATGTACGTAGTAGGTGTAAACGCCGACACATACGCAGGCCAGCAGTTCGTATCCAACGCATCCTGCACCACCAACTGTCTTGCACCTATCGCCAAGGTTCTGAACGACAAGTTCGGCATCAAGGAGGGTCTTATGACAACCGTTCACTCTACAACAGCTACTCAGAAGACTGTTGACGGTCCCTCTATGAAGGACTGGCGTGGTGGCCGTGCTGCTTCAGCCAACATCATCCCCTCTTCTACAGGTGCTGCCAAGGCTGTGGGCAAAGTTATCCCCGAGCTCAACGGCAAACTCACAGGTATCTCCATGCGCGTCCCCACTCTCGACGTGTCTGTAGTTGACCTTACCTGCAACCTCGAGAAGCCCGCTACTAAGGCTGACATCTGCGCCGCTATGAAAGAGGCTGCAGAGGGCGAGCTCAAGGGTGTGCTCGGCTACACTGAGGACGCTGTAGTAAGCTCTGACTTCCTCGGCTGCCCCCTCACTTCTATCTTCGACGCCAACGCCGGTGTTTATCTGACCGACAACTTCGTAAAGGTAATCTCCTGGTATGACAACGAGATCGGCTACTCCAACAAGGTGCTCGACCTCATCGCTGTAATGAAGAAATACAACGGCTAATAACCGGATTTCACGATAAAAAAACTCCCGCAACCATGAGAAGTTGCGGGAGTTTTTTTATATCCTGATTCAAGCTCCTCACTGATAGAGGGGCTTGTTGAGGCGGCGTTCGCGGCGGCGGATAGCTTTGGTGAGCAGGATGTTCCCCCCTGTCCATATCACCACATCTATAAGGAGAAGCACCGTAGGGTTGACGTACGGGGAGAGAAGCACATTGAGGCCGATAAACCCTCCGGAAGCCACAAGGATAGTAAGAAGTGCGCGGGTCTGGTTCACACCCAAAGCGAGGAGCTTGTGATGGATGTGACATTTGTCGGGCAGGAAAGGGTTACGCCCATGGCGCACACGATGGAAATATACCCTGAAGACATCGAAACAAGGGATCACCAGCGGAGAGAGGGCCACCATCGAGGGGTTGTAGTCGACGTCGAGGAAGTCGGGAGTGCCGCACATCACAGCCACAGCACAGAACACAAGCACCATTCCTGTGGTGAGAGCCCCTGTGTCGCCCATGAATATCTTCTTCTGTTTCCGCGCATCGCCAAACACATTATAATAGAAGAAGGGGAAGAGAGTGCCCGCGGCGGCCACTGCAAACATTGAATATATGAACTCACCCCCACGGAAGAACACCACAGCATAGAATGTGAGGGCTATCAGGCTGAGGCCCGAGGCGAGTCCGTCGATACCGTCGATCAGGTTAAGGGCGTTGACCACATAGACTACGATAAACACCGTGAATATGCAGGCCAGCCATACAGGCATATCATGGATCCAGAGTATGCCGTAGAAATCGGAGATATACATCCCGGAGCACACCATCAGGCAGGCGGCGAGAATCTGCACCACAAACTTGGCGAGATAGCGCACCCCGATAAGATCATCGGCTATACCCACAAGATATAGGAGAATGATGGCGGCGAATTCAAAATACAAAGGTACGATCTTGGAGAATACGGCCCCCTCCATATAAGGGCTCTCGAAGCGTAGATTGAGGGCCACGATGACAGCCATGGAGAAAAGGATGGCCGGGAAGAAGGCAATACCACCGAGACGGGGTACAACCCCACGATGAACCTTCCGCTCGTCGACCTCGTCGAAGAGCTGACGCCGAAATGCAATCAGAATAATCTTGGGAATCAGAATCCCGGTCAACACAATGGCCACACCCATAGCCAGCAGATCATTCTCAAGCCAAAAAAATAATTCTTCCTGTGATATCATAAAATGCGGTTAGACGGTTAACAGATTGAGCTGTCTGCTGACAACCCTGTTGACAATATTAAGTCTTCTACAGCAAAATTAATAATAAAAATCCGAACTGCAAAACAATCCCCGCGACTTTTCAGCGGACGATGGCACATATCCACGTTGCCACCTCCGGGAATGGTCAAAATATCGGAGCGTAGCTCACTCATTCGGGCGCCATCTCAAAGCGTCGGAAGCATCAATTCAGCTATCATTCATCAATGAAATACAGCCATATTCAGACTTTATACTTGACAAATGCAAAAATTAATTAATTTTAAGTTTTAATTAACCTTTATTAACTATGTTTTAAAACATACTTTTAAAATATTGATATAATTTTGCGGTCAACAAAG
>JAAVDU010000060.1 GCA_014801605.1 Bacteroides sp. | reverse complement strand
GGTTCGTTAGCTCAACTGAATAGAGCATCTGACTACGGATCAGAAGGTTGCAGGTTTGAATCCTGCACGAATCACGAAAAAGCGATATCCATCCGATATCGCTTTTTTGTTTCTATCCCCCTCCTCTCTCTCATTATCCCCTAATCCCTGTCATCATTCTCCGTTCCCCATCATTATCCCCCTTTACCCATCATTACCCCCGGTCCCTGTCATTATTCTCCTTTCCCAATCATTATCTCTCGGTCCCGGCGCATTGTTATAAACCAGCATTTCCTGTCCAAATTCGGCTCAAAGTAAACCCATGCATCGTATAAAACCTAAATCCATCCGTATTATGTTGTAAAACATATCAAAAAACTTTGCCATCTCAAAATTAACCGCTAACTTGCCGCCGTCAATCTCACCATATCCTTAAATACCCCCTTCATGAAACGACTCCGACTCATATCCACCATTCTTACAATCCCGACTCTCATCATGTCCGGGCAGACAATCCGCGAGCGTCTGACTCTTGCCGTCAACACTCCGGTTGAGAAGAAAACCGACGGCATCCCGCTTTGGGACCTCACGCAGACCTTGACCACTCCGGAATACGGAGCCCGGTATCTTATATACGGCGACACCCTGCTGTCGGAGACCATAGACGGCTGGCGTCGCTGGTTCGCCATCAATGGCGACACCCTTACGCTATGCCGTGAGGAGTCGCTGCGCCGTGCCGTTGAATACCGCGACACGGTCGTAATTGACGGAGAGAGACGTTCAACCCCTTTCAGCGCGGATGTCATCGACACCGAGGAGAACCGTTTCGTACGCCGTGGCATCCACACTTCTGAGGCGTTGGAGAGATGCCTTATCGTACCGGTTCCGGGCGACACACTGAAGGTCATGATGCGCAGGGAGACAACGGAATACTCAGAGCTACCTGACCCGATGCTCGCCGACCCGGACTATACCGCATCCGAGGAGAGACGTTGCCGCCGTGAAGTTATCAGCTGGCTCAGCGGAGGTCTTATTCCCGAGGCGGTCATGGTGACGGAATGGAGCCTTGACGGTGGAAAAGAGACAGAGCTCGGACGCACATGCTATCTGAAGGAGAGAGGCACACCCCCGGAGGATTCTCCTCTCCGCGATGATGAGAAAGATCCTGAGCAGGAGACGCTCCGCATTCTTGACAACATGGAGATTTTATGGCGTGACGGCAGCGTGGTGCTGATACTTTCCTCTCCGATGCCGTGCCCGTTCAGCGTGGATGTGCTCACAGATCAGGGGCTACCGCTCTCACACCGCGAGTTCAGCGGAAAAGGGGAACTGCTTCCCGAGATACCGGTATCGGGCCCGTTGACGGGACGCCTGATGACCGTCGTGACCACACCGTGGAGACAGATAGTAAGACTTATAACAATAGAATGACCTGGCCATGAAAGAACTATACACATACATCATGAGAAACGGAATGAGGTCAGCTCTCCTCGNGTTGCTTTGGGTGATAACTCTGTTTACCCAAAACCTGCCGGCNCAGTCATGGCAGGTCGGGGATATATGGCCCGAGGAGCCGCATGCGGCAAAATTGCGTAAGGTGACGATGGCGCCTCCGGCGCTCTCGACAGGGGCCGTAACATTTCAGGTGCCGCTATATGATATCAAGGTAGAGGATCTTGTCCTGCCGCTGGAACTGCGCTACCACTCCAACGGCATCCGGATCGACGAGGACCCCTATCCTGTCGGCTACGGCTGGTCGTTGCTTCCTGCCTTCCGCATCACGCGTCAGGTATTGGGGCGTCCCGACGGAAGAGGATTCGAGTTCGTCGGGAACAAGGCTGCGGCAGACTTCACGCACGCCGAGCTCCAGCGTTGCATGGTGAGATATGAACTCCTGCGCAACCCCGGGCTGGATCCCGAGAAGGACCTCTTCACGGTGCATATGCCGGAGGGCACCTTCACCGGGATATATGAAGACGGGGAGATCCTGATGCCTGGGCATAAGGAATATAAGGTGACCTGTTCATCCGACATGAAGACCCTCGAGGTCACCGACCCGAAAGGTAGGGTCTGGACTTTCGGAGAGAAAGGAGCGATATACCAAGGCTCCGACATTCTGGAATGGGGTCTGCAAAGGATACTGCTGCCNTCTGGNAAAGAGGTGACCGTCANCTGGGGATTGGGCTNTCACANGCCCCCGACAGCAGGGATATACCATCCCTACACCCTGTACTATCCCGATAATTACGGAGGGTATACCCCCTATGTCTTCGACCTGAACTCGGGNAAGGATATCCGGGTGGANTCAGGCATCCCGGACAACTCCCTGAATCCGNTNTCAATCAAGTTCCCCGGAGGGGAAGTGAGCTTCATATACAACGAGACCGACCCATCATGCACCCTGAAGGGGATTACGGTCACGGCCACCGGAGGCCAGAGTCCCAAGATCGTGGAGAATATCACATTCTCGCGCGGCACGACCCATGACGAACGCACGATGCTGCAGGCGGTCAGCTTCCTTGACGGAAGCCGCTACAGTTTCAGCTACAACAGCGGACGCTTCAACGGCACCGGCAATGCCGACTACTGGGGATACTGCAACAATAAGGCAATGCCCAAGCCACCCTCGATGAACATCAGCATACCGTACGCNTCCGGCGGGAATACCATAGAGGGTACTGACCGCAGCCCCGATGCCGGATCGATGCAGGCCCGTCTGCTCACCTCCGTGACATATCCCACGGGCGCTGTCTGCTCATGGGAGTACGAGCCGCACCGTTTCGGGGAGATGCCGTTCCATGACGGTGATACATGGAGCACCCCCGACCGTAAGCTCAGCTGGGGAGGNGGNGTGCGTGTGACAAGCCAGACTCTGCGCAGGAACGCCTCCGACAACCGGCCCTACACTGTGGACTACATCTACGGTGAGAACGGCGACGGTCTGGCGGTGGCCGAATCCTATCCCACGGCCAACACATTCCTGAGCCTCGGCAGGGATGTGACAGGCACAATAATATATTACGGCAGCGAGATCAGCGGTTCCGGCCAGACGTATCCATGGGTTTGGCAGGGCCCGGTCTTCTACGGCTCCGTCACAGCCTCTCCGTGGAGCCGCTGGATGGACTACCGTTTCGGAGAACAGCCCATCTGGTACAGGGAGGTCGAGGAACGCCATCCCGAAGGGAAGGTCAGGCATGTGTTTGACAAGCCGGTCGCAAATCTCGTTTTCCCCGATCTTGTCGAGGGGACATGGCCAAGGGAGATACAGACCGCTTTCGGGGCAGGGGTGGTCGAGAGCCTGCGCACCGAGTATGAAACGGCCCCGGAAGGTGACAGGCCCGTCAGGGAGACGGAATGGACATANCTGCCTGTGNACGGGGGCTATCCCGTGTACAGCGGGATAAAGATAAGACGCCGGGTATCGCAGAGCACGACTGAGCATACCCCTGACTTCCCGGAGGACAGGACCCTTGATCTCGGCGGTCTGATGCAAGGATATCCATCCTTCTATTCATACGGCGAGCAGGAGATATACGAACCCCTCAGTTATAAGATGTATCCGTATGTGATGGAGCTGCAGTCCGTCACNGAGACAGAGTATACACCGAACGGAGAGATAGTCAGGGACAGCTGGTATGAGTATCGCGACGGCACCTCCATCGTGACCACGGAATCCTTGACGGACGGGACGAACACGCTGACACACGAGTATCTCTATCCATTCAATACCACATCGNCGGTGTCAACGGCTATGATGGCNGCCAACCAGCAGGGTGTGATGCTCGGCGAGCGGGTGAAGTATGGTACAGCTATCTCGGAGCACAGGATGGAATATGCACGTATCGGCCAAGGCAATCTCTTCCGTCCCGTGAAGGAGACGGCATCGCGAGGTACGGCCACGCCTTATACNGTNGCCACNTACGAGTGGAACACNGACGGCACCCTGAAGGCCCGTACGGGAGCCGACGGCGTCCGCGTAAGTTATGGATGGGACACAGCCGGTCTCTATCCAGTCTCCATGACAACCGGAGGGAAATTGACGAAGAAGCTGAGTTGGGAGCCCCTCGTCGGCGTCAGCTCCATGACCGACGAGGCAGGGCTCAAGACCTCCTTCACTTACGACGACGGACGGCGCCTGACCAAGGTGACGAAAGGGGGGCGTCTTCTCGAGCAGTACTCATATGCAGTAAGCCAGACAGGGACCAACACNGTCACGGCAAAGAGATACACCTCCACCTCGCAATCGCATAGTCAGGTCTCGCGGATAGACGGGCTCGGCAGGGAATGGGCCACGTTCACCGAGACACCGGACGGAGGTATAGTGACCCTTGCGGAGTACGACGGNATGGGACGCCTCTNGAAGAGCTGGTTCCCGGCACCGGGAACGTCAGGTATGAACGAGACACAGCTGCGTCAGGCTGTGACAGGCTTCTATTCCGACACGGCCCCGTGGAGACAGACCAACTACCGTCCTTCGCCCACGGAGGAGGTAATCTCCGAGATGCGCGGTGGAGCCGCATGGCTCTCCGGAGGACATGTGTCAACACGGGAGGTATATGCAAACGGAATCCCCGATCACTCATATCTGAAACATACCATTACTTCAGATGGTGTCAGGATAGCCGGGATGACACCCGCCGGGCAGCTCCGCTGGGAGACTGTCACCGACGAAGACGGCCTCAAATCAACTAAACTGACAGACCTGCNGGGNCTTACACTGTATGAGTCGAAAGGTGGACCGGGNGCCACCTACGTCTACGACGATTACGGAGACCTGCGNTACATNCTCCCCTCGGGNTGTACTCAGGAGGGGAAGCGTACCGACTCGCGTCTTCCGGCCGAAGCCTACTGGTACGACTACGACGAGCGCGGACGCATGATCCTCTCACATGTGCCCGGCACACGTGACGCCCGCTACATCTATGACCCTGCCGACCGCCTGGTGGCCGAGCAGACAGCCAACCATCCGGCCGGTACATGGCGCGTCTACGCCTACGACGGATGCGGACGCAAGGTGATCGCCGCCGACTGNGACCTGACCGACAGCCAGGCACAGACGTTCGGAAGCAAGGTACGCAAGGCCACCTACACAGCCTCCGGCTCATGGGCCGGGTACACTTTTGATTCGCTGCCGGCNTTCACTCCGGAGGATTTTGATTATGTCGGCGTGTGGTACTACGACAATTATGATTTCGTGACCGGACNGTCGCTCGGGTCCGACTTCCTCTACCGCAACCCCGCCTCCATCTCCGGGTTCACCAAGCGCCTCCCCTCCGGAGCCGCGACACAGGCCTCGGCCTCCGNTGCCACCGGGAAGCTCACCGGNTTCCACACCTACAGAGGCTGGGAGACATACTACTACGACAGTATGGGGCAGCTGTGCCAGACNTGCTCCTCAGGCTTTAACCGTGGCCGCAAGGTCATGACTTTCAACTACGACCTCTCCCCTGCAAGCACCCACGGGATATTCGGGGGTGCTTTCCCCGATACCGACACCTACACAGCCTATGACAGGACAGGTCGCCCCGTGGAGACACGCATAATCCAGAGACGGAAGGCAGGGAATACGGAGATATGCGACACCGCTGTCATGACCACTGTCTATGACAAGATTGGCCGTGTGACAAAGTCGATGCAGGGGAACATCGCGACAACCCATACCTACGACGTACACGGATGGCTCAGGACGACGGAGACAAAGGATCCTGTAGGCAAACCGCTCTACAGCCAGAANCTGATGTACGCCGACGGCAAGACACCGCTCTACGACGGCAGGATCTCCTCGAAGGAATGGACACAGTCAGGCACACCTCACCGCTACGACTATACATACGGTTCCTTCGGCTTCCTGACGAAGGCTGCCTATTCCGGTGGTGCANCGGCATGGGATTACTCCACCTCCTACAGCTATGACATGCGNGGCAACATCACCTCGATGAAGAGGAACGGCATCATTGACATGGCTCCTTCAAGACAGGGAGTATACGGTCTGCTTGATGATATCACGGCCTCATATTCGGCTTACAAGCTGACATCGCTTTCTGTTGAGAGCGAAGCCGAGACATTCGCCTCGCGCACGGGCATGCGGAGTGAGGGCACCTTTGAGATGGAATATGATTTTGCCGGACGCCTCACATACGATTCAAGCCGNGANATCCGTTCAATATCATATGACTTAGATGGTCTTATGCTCGGTATGGATGTAGGGGATGACGCAACATATTCATATCAACGAGATGGTTCGGGCAACCTGCTCTCCTCCTCCATATTAGTCAGATCAGACAATGGGCGTTCAAGGATCGTGAAATTCCGNGANTACACCGGCAACGGCCATATCATCGTGGACGATTCGCTGAAGATGACCCGTTTCCCGGGAGGTTACTTCACACCCGATGGCGGAGTGTATTATTACATCAGCGATTATCAGGGAAATATCTGCAAGGTTGTGGACAAGACAGGACGTATATATCAGACNATNNATTACTANCCNTANGGCGAGCCGTTCAGCGAATGGAACTGGGATATGGCNGAGAGGGAGAAAGGGATGTCNTCNAACCGNTANCTCTACAGCGGCAATGAGCGTGAGACAGGCCTNGGNGTNAACCAATACGANTTCCAGGCCCGTACCTACGTCGCCTCCTTCCCACGTCTGACATCACCCGACCCACTCGCATCCAAGAATCCCGGAATCTCAGTCTATTCCTACTGTAATGGTGATCCAATAAATCTGACAGATAAAACCGGAGAAAATCCAAATCCTTATGAGGGTTCCCTTATGGCTTCGGCGTGTTATAACGATGGTGAGGATTACACAAATAAAAATAGAGGAAAAGCCTTCGAAGCAGGATGGATTGCTGATGATGAACTTACCAAAAGCGTATTCGGAGACCTAAATGAGAGTGGAGCTGGCCTTCAGGCAACCATATATAAACGAACTAAGAATGGCAAAAATGAATATGTCTGTGCCTTCGCTGTCACAGACAGTGTTGAGGATATCATTGAGGATGGACTTCAGATTGCAAGCGTTGCACCGCAATATCTTGCTGTAAATTATTATTCCAGTAAGCTGGTAAAGACTTTGTCAGGTATGGGCGAAACTAATCTTGATCTAACATTTGTTGGACATTCCTTAGGAGGGGGATTGGCAGCTTTGGCTGCAATGTCAACCGGTTATGAAGCCTTGACCTACAATCCGGCAGCTGTAAGCAACCGCACCCGATTTCTCACTATGAACATCCCTTTTCTTCCGGTATCGAACGTTACAAATTATGTATCCGCTACAAATGTTTGTGGTGTGCCAGTAGTAGCGGATCCGGTGACTCTTGGACAGGCACTCATTAGCATGATTGCACCCGGTACAATGCAATTAGTCCCAATAGGTTCCGGATTAGGACCAATCGGAAAATTGGACAGCCACAAAATACAACCATTGGTGAATGCATTGAAGAAATGATTTACAAAATTTAATTAAACATGATACGTTTCTATATTGAAGTTAATCTTAGTGTTGCTTAGTGTACAAAATACGTAAAAATTATGTCAGTAATTAGAGCCATTGGGAAATTTATCTCTTTTGGGGCTTTCGCTATTCTTTTGGGACAATTGAAAGGATGTTTCTATTATTTGGAGATGACCCATCTTTCTGATGAGGAGCTCCAATGGATAGACTGTGTCGAGAAATATCCCGAACCGTGTTTTGTATCC
>JAAVDU010000059.1 GCA_014801605.1 Bacteroides sp. | reverse complement strand
CTTCCTTCAGATTCGAGGTCTCCCCCGACACCCTTGCCGTTGGCTATGCGCTTCCCGCTATCGGGGTGCGCTCGGGACTTGCACCCGTTAGATTATGCCCATGTCGGGCGAACTACAAATGCAACAGCGGTTGCAGTAACCGCTGTTGCAAAATTAATCACTTTTTCCCGGATATGCAAATACTGCTTTAGGCCTACCGCCGGGAGGTTATACGCAGACGCTCCTGACGGCCTCAATCCGAAGGCCGCCAGGCCTCAATCCGAAGGCCAGCCGCAGTCTCACTCCAGGCTGCGGATCAGCATCGTGTTCGCTTTGTCAACCACCTTGCTGTCGAGGCTCGCAAGATAGATGCGGGTGGTCTGCTCGGAGTCATGTCCCATACCTTCGCTGATCACTCCCAAAGGCACCCCCTTAGCTTTCGCCGCCGATGCCCAGCTGTGACGCGCTACATACAAGGTCAACGGGACACTAACCCCGGCTAATGCCGCAACCTCTTTCAGATTATGGTTGATGCGGTACATCTTGTTGCGGTAGCGCGTGCGCTCCGGCTCCTCCCCCTCCTTAAAAATAGGTAGCAGATAACCGCTCGCCGGCTTTCCATGCTTCTTCCGCAACGCCTCCATCTCGCCGGTCCAGCCGATCATGAGCTTCTGCCCGGTCTTGTGGCGCCGGTAGGTCAGCACCCCCCTCTTCAGGTCGCTCTCCTGCAGATAGGCCATGTCGATGAAACTCATCCCTCGGAGATAGAAACTCATGATGAACATGTCGCGGGCATACTCCAGGCACGGCTTCTTACTTAGGTCGAGACGCTTGATCTTCTTTATAGTCCTGATCGGCAACGCTCTCTTCACTGTCTTGTCTACCCCTGTGTACACATGCCGGAAGGGGGTGCGGTCGTCTATGATGTTCTGGTCGACGGCCCGGTTGTACACCGCTCTCAGTATCCTTGTATAGAAGGAGATCGTGTTGGGGGTCACTCCCCTTCCTCTGTGCCATGCCTCGAAGTCCTGCATCACCTTCCCCGTGATGCAGTCGAGCATTATATCCTCCTCCTGCCTGAATTTCCGGAAGCTCTGCAGGGCGGAGGTGTAGGTCTCGGAGGTGCGGTGTCGNCCGCTGTTGCGNAAAGCCTCGATCACCCCCTCCATATANTTAAATAAGGAGTAGTCNCGGGTNTAGCGCATAAACTCCTCCACCACATCGTCTACGGAGTAGGTGGTTCGGCTGCTCTCAAGCAGTTTTCCGATCTTGTTGATGCGCTCTATATCCTCACGGATCCTCTCGCGCANATTGTTGATCACACCGGAGCGCATCCCCCCTCTCACGGCTTTGAGGGTCGACTTCTTCTCGTCCCATTCGCTGGGAAACACATGGTAGTCGGGATTGACCTGTCTCACTTTTCTCTGGTGGATTACCTGATAATACACTGTGCCCTCTTTCTCTGACACTGTTGATGGCCGGAACTTAACTTTTACGGTAGCCATTTCTTCTGAATTTTTTGGTTTGGATTTGGGTTATCACTCTCTCCTCGCTCCATATCGCCCGAAAACGCCGTAGTCTCTTGAGCCCGGTGCCGGCCCGACATATCAGCAAGGCCACCTCAAAGTTATAGTTTTATCACTCTTTCCTCGCTCTACTCTCTTATCTTCCCNAAGAAATACTTTTTAACCTTTGTTTCAGCCCTTTTTTCTCTCTNTNTATCNTAATAAGTGTAAACAATACACTTATTTTTGTTCAAATTTACCNGNTTATGGCTGATTTTGTGAATTTACCTGAAAAACATGTTGTATAACATATAAATTTATTTGGTGGCTCGCNGATTGAGTGTTAATTTTACACCCAAATCAAGGAAAACTCCGATTTATAACATTTTATAACATGAAACAGATCCCATTCGCAGCCGGTATCGGCGCCCTCCTCCTCCTCGCTGCTTGCGGTGGCGGCCAGTCTGCACNCAAGCTAACTAAGTCAGGCCTTGACCCTGAAAATTTCAAAGCGGATTTCAGAGGCGACTCTACCGCGCTCTATGTCCTCACCAACGCCGACGGCACTGAAGCCTGCATCACTAACTANGGCGGACGTCTCGTTTCGATGATGGTGCCCGACAAAAACGGAAAGCTGCAGGATGTGGTCCTCGGCTTCGACAGCGTGCAGGCTTATTTCCCGGAGAATAATCTCTCTGACTTCGGCGCTTCTATCGGCCGCTACGCCAACCGTATCAACGAGGGTAAGTTCTCCCTCGACGGCGTGGAGTATCAGCTCCCTGTCAACAATTATCAGCACTCTCTCCATGGNGGCACCAACCTCGGCGACCTCGGTTGGCAGTATCGCGTATATCAGGCGCAGCANCCCAACGACTCTACTCTCGTGCTCACCATCAACTCAAAGGATGGCGACAACGGGTATCCGGGTAATGTCACCGCTACCGTAACTTATACCCTCACCTCCGACAATGCTCTCGATATCGCTTACTCGGCTACAACCGACAAACCGACTATCATCAACCTCACCAACCATTCCTACTTCAACCTCAACGGCGACCCTTCAAAGGATATCACTGACAATATGCTCATGATCAACGCCTCGAAGATCACTCCCGTNGACTCTACATTCATGACCTACGGCACTTTCGCCGACGTGGAGGGCACTCCTTTCGATTTCCGCCAGGCTCGCCTCATCAGCGAGGGNGTCACCGATTTCTCCAACGAGCAGGTGAAGAACGGTAATGGATACGACCACAATTTTGTGCTCGACACCAACAACGATATCAATACTCTCGCGGCTGAACTCTACAGCCCCGCTACNGGCATCGCCCTNGACGTTTATACCAACGAGCCGGGCATCCAGGTATATTCCGGCAATTTCCTCGACGGCACCGTCACCGGAAAGAATGGCCAGGTATACAACCAGCGTGCGGCTATCTGCCTCGAGACCCAGCACTATCCCGACTCCCCCAACAAGCCGCAGTGGCCCACCACTCGCCTCAACCCGGGTGAGACCTACAACTCTCAGTGTATCTACAAATTCTCTGTAAAATAAATTTTCAGTAAAATAGACAACAAACCTGACAACCCTCTAATAAACCTTTCATTATGCAGACTTTAGACTGGATTGTCGTCGGCCTCTTCGTTATCGCCCTCTGTGCCATCATATGGTGGGTGATGCGTCAGAAGCAGAACAATGCCGACGACTACTTTCTGGGCGGCAAGGACGCCACATGGATTGCTATCGGTGCGTCGATCTTCGCATCCAACATCGGTTCNGAACACCTTATCGGCCTCGCCGGNTCCGGCGCCTCAAGCGGTCTGGCCATGGCCCACTGGGAGATCCAAGGCTGGATGATCCTTATCCTCGGCTGGGTNTTCGTCCCCTTCTATTCCCGCTCGATGGTGATCACCATGCCTGAGTTCCTGGAGCGTCGCTACAACTCCACCTCCCGCACCATCCTCTCGGTGATCTCCCTCATCAGCTATGTGCTCACCAAAGTGGCTGTCACTGTCTATGCAGGCGGCCTCGTGTTCCAGCAGGTGTTCGGCATCGACACTCTCTGGGGTATCGACTTCTTCTGGATCGCCGCTATCGGCCTNGTGGTCATCACTGCCATCTACACTATCGTGGGCGGTATGAAATCTGTGCTCTACACCTCTGTGCTTCAGACTCCTATTCTGCTCCTCGGTTCTGTCATCATCCTCGTGCTCGGTCTTAAGGAGCTCGGNGGCTGGGATAAAATGATGGAGATTTGCTCTGCCGTAAAGGTNAATGAGGCGGGCGACTCTATGGTCAACCTTATCCGTTCCAACGACGATGCCCAGTATCCCTGGCTCGGCGCTCTCATCGGCTCTGCNGTAATCGGTTTCTGGTATTGGTGTACCGACCAGTTCATCGTTCAGCGTGTCCTCTCGGGCAAGAATGAGAAGGAGAGCCGCCGTGGTACAATCTTCGGCGCCTACCTCAAGCTTCTCCCGGTGTTCCTCTTCCTTATCCCCGGCATGATCGCTTTCGCNCTCCATCAGCAGCTCGGNGATTTCCTCCCCCTCACTCCGGAGGGTAATCCCAACTCCGACGCNGCNTTCCCCACTCTCGTGGCCAAGCTTCTCCCGGCCGGCGTNAAGGGTCTTATCGTCTGCGGTATCCTTGCGGCTCTNATGTCGTCGCTCGCTTCTCTCTTCAACTCCTCCGCAGCTCTCTTCACAATCGACTTCTACAAGCGTTTCAAACCCGACACACCCCCGAAGAAACTCGTCAACATCGGTCAGGCCGCTACTGTCGTGATCGTTATCCTCGGTATCCTCTGGATTCCTGTGATGCGTTCGGTAGGTGATGTGCTCTATCTCTACCTCCAGGATGTGCAGTCTGTGCTCGCTCCGGGCATCGCCGCAGCCTTCCTCGTAGGTATCGTATGGAAGCGTGCCACTGCCCAGGGCGGTATGTGGGGCCTTATCACCGGCCTTCTCATCGGCTGCACCCGTCTGAGCGCCAAGATCTGGTATTCCAATCAGGAAATCGGCGGAAATGATCCCTCTTGGTTCCAGTATATGTTCTATGATTCCAACTGGCTCTATTTCTGCGGCTTCATGCTCCTCTTCTGCNTCGCTGTGGTCTTCGTGGTGAGTCTCTTCACCCCCGCTCCCGACGAGAAGAAGATCCAGGGTCTCGTGTTTGGAACNTCTACTCCGGAGCAGCGTCTGGCNACACGTCAGAGCTGGAACGGCTGGGATATNTTCCATTCTATCGTGATCCTCGGCATCACGGTGGCCTTCTACATCTACTTCTGGTAAACAATACCCCCCTATCTTTGTATATAAGATAAACATTCTCTCATGACAACCCCCGGTTATTACTATTCCCATCTCAGCAAAATGCTGGTCGCTGTCGACTGCATTATCTTCGCCCTCAATCAAGGACGCCTCAATGTGCTCCTCGTAAAGCGAAGTTTCGAACCTGAAAAGGGGAAATGGTCACTGATCGGCGGGTTTGTCGACGAGAATGAGAGTGTCGATGTAGCNGCCCGGCGTGTACTGCGCGACCTCACNGGNCTCGACAAGGTATTCATNCGTCAGCTCGGCACGTTCGGCGAGATCGGACGCGACCCGGGAGCCCGCGTGGTATCCGTGGCGTATTTCGCGCTGCTCAATATCGCGGATGTCAATCAGGAGGTGGTGCGGAGCCACAACGCCGAATGGGTCGATGTGGAATCTCTCCCCCCTCTCGGATTCGACCATCAGGAGATGATCGACCGTGCCTTAGGTGTGATACGNCGTAAGATTATCACCGATTCNCTCGCTTTCAATCTCCTCCCGGAGCTCTTCACCCTCACTCAGCTCCAGACNCTCGTCGAGACTGTCACGGGGCGTGAGCTCGACAAGAGGAATTTCAGGAAGAGTATCTCCGAGAATCCCTATATCCACCCCACCGACCTGATCGACAAATCATCGTCGAAGCGTGGAGCACGCCTCTTCCGCTTCGGTCAGTAATCCCCCCTCTAAGCAGGGTAGTCCTCTAAGTCCAACCAATCAGTTCAACCAATAAATAAACAGATAAACCAACACAATAAGGCTATGCTTGAAAAACTTAAAGAGGAAGTATGCAAGGCTAATCTCGAGCTCGTGGCTCACGGTCTTGTCATCTTCACCTGGGGCAATGTCTCAGGCATCGACCGCGAGAAGGGTCTCGTGGTTATCAAGCCCTCCGGTGTGAGCTACGACAATATGAAGCCGGAGGATATGGTGGTGGTCGACCTCGCTACGGGCCAAGTGGTGGATGGCACTCTCAAGCCATCTTCCGACACCCCCACCCATCTCGCGCTATATCGTGCNTTCCCCGAAATTGGCGGNGTCGTTCACACCCACTCCACCTATGCCACCGCATGGGCGCAGGCNGGTGTGCCTCTCCCCAATATCGGCACCACTCACGCCGACTATTTCCACGACGCTNTCCCCTGCACACGCTCCATGACCGTCGAGGAGGTTCAGGGCGACTATGANCTGGAGACCGGCAACGTTATCATCGAGGCNTTCCGCGACAAGAACCCCATCCATACCCCNGGAGTGCTCGTCACCAACCANGGCCCCTTCACCTGGGGCANGNATCCTCATGAGGCCGTCCACAATGCCGTGGTGCTCGAGCAGATTGCCAAGATGGCCTCCATCTCTTTCTCCGTCAATCCCGCTCTCACGATGAACCCTCTCCTCATCGAGAAGCACTTCAACCGTAAGCACGGCCCCAACGCCTATTACGGCCAGTGACACCCTCTATGTTTAGATATTTTTCACATCTCAGGNGAAATTTCTAAATTATTGAGTAATAACTTTAAATATCCTTGTCCGACACAACAAATCACCCCTTTTGCACGTCTATNATACAGCTTGGGAGAGTGATCCGGTTCCTTCCGTATCCACCCTACCCCTCCCGGCTGAACAAGGATATTATTTTCAACAGTTCTAAACCCGAAATTTAAATTTAAGAAGTCATGTACGAAAACTATGAGATATGGTGGGTGACCGGCGCCCAGCTCCTTTACGGAGGCGATGCCGTTGTGAAAGTAGACGCTCATTCACGCGAAATGGTGGATGGCCTCAACAACTCAGGCAATCTCCCGGTAAAGGTGGTTTATAAAGGAACCGCNAACTCATCAAAGGAGGTGAGCGACATCATGCTCGCCGCCAACAACGATCCCAAGTGTGCAGGTGTGATCACTTGGATGCATACCTTCTCTCCCGCCAAGATGTGGATCCGTGGCCTCCAGCAGCTCAACAAGCCTCTGCTCCATTTNCATACCCAGTATAATGCCGAGATTCCTTGGAACGACATGGATATGGATTTCATGAACCTCAACCAGAGTGCCCANGGCGACCGTGAGTTCGGCCATATCACNGCCCGTATGCGTCTCCGCCGCAAGGTGGTGGTNGGCCACTGGACCGATCCCGAGGCTCAGAAGAAGATCGCCGTATGGGAGCGCGTATGTGTGGCCTGGGCCGATTCNCAGGATATGCTTATCCTCCGCTTCGGCGACCAGATGAACAATGTGGCCGTCACCGATGGCGACAAGGTTGAGGCTGAGCAGCGTCTCGGCTATCATGTCGACTATTGCCCCGTGAGCAAGCTCATGGAGTATTACAAGAAGATTGAGGAGGCCGACATCAAGGCNCTCGTGGAGACCTACTTCAACGAATACGTTGTGGCCGACGATCTCAAGAACCCCGAATCGGAGGGTTACAAGAAGATCTGGAACGCCGCNCACGCTGAGCTCGCTCTCCGCGCTATCCTCAAGGATAAGGGNGCNAAGGGCTTCACCACCAACTTCGACGACCTCGGCACTCACGATATCAACGATCCCAAGTTTGTNGGCTTCGACCAGATCCCGGGTCTCGCCTCACAGCGTCTTATGGCCGAGGGCTATGGCTTCGGCGCCGAGGGCGACTGGAAGAGTGCCGCTCTCTACCGCACCGTATGGGTGATGTCGGAAGGCAAGGGTTGCTCATTCCTTGAGGACTATACCCTCAACTTCGACGGNGAGAACAGCTCTATCCTTCAGGCCCATATGCTTGAGGTATGCCCNCTCATCGCTGAGGAGAAGCCCCGTCTGGAGGTTCACTATCTCGGCATCGGCGTCCGCAAGAGCCTTACTGCCCGCCTTGTGTTCACATCTCGTCCCGCTCCCGGCATCACCGCAACAGTGGTCGACCTCGGCAACCGTTTCCGTCTGATCGCCAACGACGTTATGTGCATCAAGTCGAAACCCCTTCCCAAGCTCCCCGTGGCTTCAGCTCTCTGGATCCCCGCTCCTAACTTCCAGACCGGCGCGGCTGCATGGATCCTCGCAGGTGGNACCCACCACTCTTGCTTCTCTTATGAGCTTACCCCGGAATACTGGGANGACTANGCTGANATCGCGGGTATCGAGATGGCCCACATCAACGCCCACACCACAATCCCCTCTTTCAAGGATACACTCCGTTGGAACGAGGTTTACTATCTGCTCAACAAGTCTCTCTGCTAATCCATTGAACTATGCCTGAAAAAGCGAAAGCAACCATTGAGGCGGGTAAGGCTGTACTCGGCATCGAGTTCGGCTCTACCCGAATCAAGGCTGTTCTCATCGACGAGAACAACCAACCCATCGCACAGGGTAGCCATGAATGGGAGAACAAGTTTCTCAACGGCTTCTGGACCTACTCNCTCGAGGAGATATGGTTCGGCGTCCAGGACTGCTACCGCGACCTCCGCGCTAATGTGCTCGAGAAGTATNGCGTGGAGATCCATAATCTCGCGGCGATCGGAGTGAGCGCTATGATGCATGGCTATATGGCCTTCGACNAGNAGGGTGAGATCCTCACCCACTTCCGCACATGGCGCAACACCAACACCGGCGAGGCGGCCGCCATCCTCTCCGAGCTCTTCAACTATAACATACCTCTCCGCTGGAGCATCGCCCATCTCTATCAGGCTATTCTCAACGGCGAGGAGCATGTGGCGAAGGTGGATTTCCTCACCACTCTTGCAGGATACATCCACTGGCAGCTCACCGGCGAGAAGGTGATCGGCATCGGCGACGGATCCGGAATGATACCCGTCGACCCCGCCACNAAGAACTATGACGCCGTCATGGTCAAGAAGTTTGACGAGCTTGTNGCTCATAAGGGCTTCTCATGGACTCTTGAGGATATCCTCCCCAAGATTCTTGTGGCCGGAGAGACAGCGGGCACCCTCACTCCCGAAGGGGCTCANCGTCTCGACATCTCCGGAAACCTGAAACCGGNTTGCCCCGTCTGTCCCCCGGAGGGTGACGCCGGCACCGGCATGGTGGCCACCAACGCTGTGAAACAGCGCACCGGCAACGTNTCGGCGGGCACNTCNTCATTCTCTATGATCGTGCTCGAGCATGAGCTCAGCAAGCCTTACGAGATGATCGATATGGTCACTACCCCCGACGGCAGCCTCGTGGCTATGGTGCATTGCAACAACTGCACCTCCGATCTCAATGCCTGGGTGGGACTCTTCCGTGAGTACACCGAGCTGATGGGTATGCCTGTGGATATGAACGAGATCTTCGGAAAGCTCTACACCAACGCCCTCAACGGCGACCCCGATTGCGGAGGCCTGATAAGCTACAACTATTTCTCGGGCGAACCCATCACAGGGCTCAANGAGGGACGTCCNCTCTTCGTCCGCTCGGTAGGCAACCGNTTCAATCTGGCCAACTTCATGCGTGCCAACATCAANGCGGCTGTNGCTTGTCTGAAGATAGGCAACGATATCCTCTTNAATGAGGAGAAGATCAAGGTTGACCGTATCACCGGCCACGGCGGTCTCTTCAAGACTCCGGGCGTAGGACAGCGCATACTCGCGGCGGCCCTCAACTCCCCGATCTCCGTGATGGAGACAGCCGGAGAGGGTGGCGCATGGGGCATGGCCCTTCTGGCGGGTTATCTTGTCAACAATCAGGAGAAGCTCAGCCTCGCCGACTACCTTGAGACAAAGGTATTCGCCGGCAACACAGGCACGAGCATCGCCCCCTACGAAGAGGATGTGGCAGGATTCAATGCCTACATCGAGAACTACAAGGCATGCCTCCCCATCGAGGAAGCCGCAGTAGCCCATAAGAAATAATTTNGCACAAAAAAGTNGCTCAGAACGTCTTTACGTTCTGAGCGACTTTTTTGTGTCATCTCCACTACATCCCAAATGTTAAACTATACAAACGGCCATAATTATTGTGCTATTCAAGTAACCAGCGTGGAATATCAATAATAGAAATGCCTTCATAGTCACTTGCCTCATGACGGGTTCTTGCAAGAAGCATCTTGGGATAAGCATCGCGGATTTGCAGTAATGGCCCAACCTCCCTGCGGAATGTTTCTTCACCGGAAATGTCATCGCTGACCTGAATGTATAATTTTTCGTTCCCGTTCATGGCAACAAAGTCAATCTCTTTTTGATACAGCTTGCCCACATATACATCATATCCGCGTCGTAGAAGTTCTATAAATACTATGTTCTCAAGCATACGGCCCCAGTCCATATTGCGTTTGCCCAGTACGGCAAAACGTATGCCGGTGTCAGCGAGATAGTATTTGCTTAGTGATTGAAGATAGGTCTTACCCCTTACATCATATCTACCGGCCTCGTAAAAGACAAAGGCATGGCAGAGATGCTCGATGTAACTGCCCACTGTCTTATAGTTAGTCTCTGTACCATTTGCTATAAGGATATTGCTGATATTCCTTGACGATGAAATATTGCTCACATTGTCCATAAGGTATTCAGCAACCTTTTTCAGGAGAGTAGCATNTCCAAGCCGATATTTCTCCACAAGGTCTCTGATAAGTATTGTATCATATACATCACGGATGTATTTCTCTTTGTCAGAGTCATTTTTATAAGTATATGAACCTGACAGTCCTCCAAGTTTTATATAACGCTCGAAATGTTCGTCATGATTACTGTCGATATTAAAGTAGGTACAATACTCCCTAAAGCTAAATGGATATACATGAATCTCCATGTATCTTCCTGTAAACAGGGTGGCAAGATCACTACTTAGCAAAAAAGCATTTGAGCCGGTTAGATAGATGTCGTATTTTTCATCCGAGTGCAGACTGTTGATTGCAAGCTCAAATTTTTCACAAAGCTGCACCTCATCAATCATCAGATAATTGTTTACTCCATCACGGTATTTTTCCTCTATATAGTCGTTGAGTGCGTGATACTCTTTCAGATGCTCAAACTTTATTTTTGTCAGGTCGATATATATAATGTTTGCCGTAGAATCGGTTTTGACTATATAGTCAGAGAAAGCTCCTAACAATTTTGATTTCCCACTACGCCTTATTCCCGTTATTATCTTAATATCGGGAGTATTCATTAAGCCCTCTAACTGACGGAGGTACAGCGGTCTTTCTATTAGCTTCATTTGTTTGCATTTCCCAAACTTAAATATTATTTGACTTTGGGAAACGATGTAAAGTTACAAATTATTTTCCAAAGAAATTGAGAACCCAGTCTAAAACATCCAAATTATTTGATTTTGCGCCTTGCGCTCTCGAATGACGGACTATCAGGGAGCACTACTCCCGCTCACCCCGTTCCTTTCCCTTTATATTGACTCATGAACTTTATTTGAGTGCTTCAGTCGTTAATTTTTAGCGAATTTCGCTAAGATTTGCAAATTCTTGCATTTTTATTCTTTGCATCTCAATATTTTTTTGTAATTTTGTCACAATTCTACAATTACGGAGAATGCTTGCTTTTAAAGCGAGTGTTCTCCAATCTTTTACAATCTTATTCGGAAACTTTCAAAAATGAACAAGAAAGACATCACTGTCAAGTTTGCCGAACCCGCCGACGCGGTGCACGCTGAACTTATTGTCCGTCTCATATATGAGTCGGCTCTACAGCGTGGCACCGGCATCGCCAAAAGAACACCCGAATATATCGCTCAGAAAATCAACAGCGGTAAAAGCGTGGTGGCTCTCCATGGCGACCGCCTCGTCGGCTTCAGCTATATAGAGAGCTGGGGACACGGCGACTTTGTCGCGACATCCGGTTTGATTGTCGATCCAGAATATCGCCATCTTGGCCTTGCCGGCGCCATCAAGGCGAAAACTTTCGAGCTGGCTCGACTCAGATTTCCGTTCGCGAAACTTTTCTCTATCACTACTTCGCTGCCGGTCATGAAGCTCAATTCCAAAATGGGCTACAAACCGGTCACCTTCTCCGAACTCACCGACGATAATGAGTTCTGGGAGGGTTGCCAGGGATGCAAGAACTACGACATCCTTCAGCGAAACAACCGACGTATGTGCCTCTGCACAGGTATGCTCTACGACCCGAAGCAACCCCTCCCGGCCGACGAGCGACCAAATCCCTACATGATGAAGCTTAAAAACTCCATCAACAAACTTCTCCATTTCTAATAATTACCTTCACTTTCGCCGCGTCCGGGCCCTATGGGCCTTCCCGCGCTAAAACGGAAATCAAAATGTCTCATTCTGACAACTCCAAGAAGAAAAAAGTGCTGCTCGCTTTCTCGGGCGGCCTCGATACATCTTTCGCAGTAAAATATCTCTCCGAAGATCTCGGTTATGAAGTACACACAGCTATCGCCAACACAGGAGGCTTCTCCGAAGAGGAGCTCAAGGTGATAGCCGACAAGTCAAAACGTCTCGGCGCTGCTTCCCACGCCACTCTCGACATCACACAGGATTACTACGACAAGAGCATCAAGTATATGGTGGCGGGGAATGTGCTCCGCAACGGCACATACCCCATATCAGTAAGCTCCGAACGTATTTTCCAGGCTATCGCCACTATCGAGTATGCCAAGAAGATTGGCGCCGACGCCATCGCTCACGGCTCTACCGGAGCCGGCAACGACCAGGTGCGCTTCGACCTCACTTTCCAGATCCTCGCTCCCGAAATCGAGATAATCACCCCTACCCGCGACCTTACCCTCACTCGCGAATATGAAATCGACTATCTGAAGAAGCATGGCTATGAGGCCGACTTCAAGAAACTCGAATACTCTATCAACAAGGGCCTTTGGGGCACATCGATCGGCGGTAAGGAGACTCTCCACTCCGATCAGACCCTCCCGGAGGAGGCTTACCCCTCGCAGGTGACGGCCACCGAGCCGGAGAAGCTCACCATATCTTTCAAGGAGGGTGAGATATCGGCGGTCAACGGCAAGGAATTCACCGATAAGGTGGAGGCTATCCGTGAAGTGGAACGCATCGGCAGCCGGTTTGGCATAGGCCGCGACATGCACATAGGCGACACTATCATCGGCATCAAGGGGCGCGTAGGGTTTGAGGCTGCCGGCCCGATCCTCATCATCGCGGCCCACAAGATGCTCGAGAAGCATACTCTCACCAAATGGCAGCAGTATTGGAAGGATCAGGTGGCCACATGGTATGGTATGTTCCTACATGAGGCTCAGTACCTGGAGCCGGTGATGCGCGACATCGAGAAGATGCTCGAAAGCTCTCAGCGCAACGTCACAGGCACTGTGGAGCTTACTCTCCGNCCCTACTCCTACACCCTCGTGGGTGTCGACTCTCCGTTTGATCTGATGAAGACCGACTTCGGCGAGTATGGAGAGGTCAACAAGGCTTGGACCGCCGACGATGTGAAGGGATTCACAAAGATACTCGGCAATCAGATGAAGATTTACCACAACAACCAGGTCAAGAACGGCAAAGCCGAGTGACGCCTGCTGCGAAAGCATAAGACTGTGAAGAAAATTGGTATTATCGGAGGCGCCGGCTATACTGCCGGCGAGCTCCTTCGTCTCCTTATAAATCATCCGGAGGCGTGCATAACTTTTATACATTCTACAAGTAATGCCGGACGCCCTGTGACCGACGTTCACGGCGGACTTCTCGGCGAAACCGACCTCGTGTTCTCCGACTCACACCCCCTTGAGGATATCGACATCCTCTTCCTATGCTCGGCCCACGGACAGAGCAGCCGTTTCTGGGAGGAGAACAAGCGTCCCGAAGGGCTGAAGGTGATCGATCTCGCCCAGGATTTCCGCGACGAGAGCAACGGCTACGTCTACGGCCTCCCGGAGGTGAACCGCGACCGTATCGCCAAGGCCGACTCGGTGGCCAACCCGGGATGTTTNGCCACTGCAATCCAGCTNTCTCTCCTACCNCTCGCCGCCGAGGGGNTGCTCCCTGAAAATGGTGACGTCAATGTCACCGCTCTCACCGGCTCCACCGGTGCTGGTGTGAAACCGGGTGCCACAACCCATTTCAGCTGGCGCAACGACAATATTTCGGTCTATAAGCCTTTCACTCATCAGCATCTCAAGGAGATCGGAATGACTCTGCAGAAGCTTCAGCCGGGCAATACGGCCGAGATCAATTTCGTGCCTATGCGCGGCGACTTCCCCCGTGGAATCTTCGTGGTCACCACCCTCGACTCTACCCTCTCGGAGGAGGAGGCCGTGAAGCTATATAAGGATTACTATAAGGATGCTCCCTTCACTGTGGTGAGCGACAACCCGATCGACCTCAAGCAGGTGGTCAACACCAACAAGGCCATTATCCATGTAGAGAAACATGGGCGTAAACTGCTTGTGACCTGTGCCGAAGACAATCTCCTGAAGGGGGCCTCCGGACAGGCTGTGCAGAATATGAATATCCTTCTCGGCATCGACGAGCGAACCGGACTACACCTCAAACCCTCCGCTTTTTAATTGACAGATCAGATGAAACTTTTTGACGTTTATTCCCTGTATGATATCGAACCCGTAAGAGGCGAGGGCTCCCACGTCTTCACTGCCGACGGTTCGGAATATCTCGACCTTTATGGCGGACATGCCGTCATCTCAATCGGCCATGCACATCCGAAGTATGTGAAGGCGGTAGCCGATCAGGTGGCCCGCCTCGGATTCTACTCCAATTCGGTGCAGAATTCCCTCCAGACGCGCCTTGCCGAAAGGCTCGGCACCCTCTCGGGCTATCCCGATTATGAGCTGTTCCTTTGCAATTCCGGAGCCGAGGCCAACGAGAACGCCATGAAACTGGCTTCGTTCACCACCGGCCGCTCCAAGATACTCGCTTTCGGAAAGGCTTTCCATGGACGCACTTCCGGAGCGGTGGCCGCCACCGACAATCCCGCCATTCAGGCCCCTTTCAACAAGACGGACAATGTGGAGTTTATACCTCTCAACGATATTGAGGCGGCCCGCGAGGCGCTTGCCTCCCGTCAGTTTGCCGGGGCCATCATCGAGGGTATCCAGGGTGTGTCGGGCATTCATGAGCCCACCCCTGAGTTTCTCCGCGAACTGCAGGAGGAATGTCATAACACCGGCACCCTCCTCATTCTCGACGAGATTCAGTCGGGTTATGGCCGCTCCGGCCGCTTCTTCGCCCATCAGCATGCCGGAATACGCCCCGACATAATCACATGTGCCAAGGGTATCGCCAACGGATTCCCCTGCGGCGCCGTGCTCATCTCCCCCGCCATTCCGGCCCGGAAGGGTATGCTCGGCACCACTTTCGGTGGCAACCATCTCGCTTGTGCCGCTGCTCTCGCCGTGCTCGATGTCATGGAGGAGGAGAATCTGATAGAGAACGCCGCCGAAGTCGGTGAGTACCTCATATCGGAGCTCCGAAAGATTCCGGGAGTGAAGGATGTGCGCGGACGCGGACTCATGATCGGTCTTGAGGTGGAGGGCTTCACAGGCTCCGACCTCCGCCGCCGTCTCCTCTTCGACCATCACATCTTCACAGGGGGTGCCGGACAATACACCGTGCGGCTCCTCCCGGCCCTCTCGCTCTCAAAAGCCGACGCCGACCGTTTCCTTACCGAATTCCGTAAAGCCATAGCCAACTCCTGATATAACACCCGCAGAGATATGAAAAAATTCACATGTGTGGCCGACATCGGCCCTCTCGACAAGGCTCTTGCCGATGCCGCCGAAATCAAGCGCGACCGTTTCGCTTTCACCCACCTCGGACGCAACAAGACCCTCCTCATGATATTCTTCAACTCCTCACTCCGCACCCGCCTCTCCACACAGAAGGCTGCCATGAACCTCGGAATGAATGTAATGGTGCTCGATGTCAACCAGGGGGCATGGAAGCTGGAGACTGAACGTGGCGTCGTTATGGATGGCGATAAAGCCGAGCATCTCCTTGAGGCTATCCCCGTGATGGGCTCTTATTGCGACATCATCGGAGTGCGCTCCTTCGCCGGACTCAAGGATAAGAGGGAGGATTATGAGGAGCGTGTCATCGAGCAATTCATAAAATACTCGGGCCGACCCGTTTTCTCAATGGAGGCCGCCACACGCCATCCTCTCCAGAGCTTCGCCGACCTCATCACAATCGAGGAGTTCAAGACCGTGGAGCGCCCGAAGGTGGTCATGACATGGGCTCCCCATCCCAAGGCTCTCCCTCAGGCTGTACCCAACTCCTTCGCGGAGTGGATGAATGCCACCGACTACGATTTCGTCATCACTCATCCCGAGGGGTATGAGCTCGATCCCGCTTTCGTAGGCAACGCCCGGGTGGAATACGACCAGCGGAAGGCTCTCGAAGGGGCCGATTTCGTCTACGCGAAAAACTGGAGCGCCTACGCCGATCCCAACTACGGGAAAGTGCTCTCCACCGACCGCGACTGGACAGTAGATGCCGCCAAGATGGCTCTCACCAACGATGCTTTCTTCATGCATTGTCTCCCTGTGCGCCGCAACATGATCGTCACCGACGATGTGATCGAAAGTCCGAAGAGCATCGTCATCCCCGAGGCGGCCAACCGCGAGATTTCGGCACAGACTGTCATCAAACGTCTTCTCGAATCCCTCTGAACAATCACCGTATCCTTCAGCAAATGACCGATAAAGAATACACTCCGATGATCAACGTCGTGAAGATCGGAGGCAACATAATCGACAATCCGGAGGCTCTCTCCGCTTTTCTCGCCGATTTCGCTCGCCTTGAGGGTCCGAAGATCCTCATCCATGGCGGTGGGAAGGAGGCTACACGCTTCAGCGAGAGCATGGGGATAAAGGCGAATATGATCGAGGGGCGCAGGGTGACCGACCGTCAGACTCTCGACATCGTGACTATGGTCTATGCCGGACTCATCAACAAGCGGATTGTGGCGCTCCTCCAGAGCCTCGGATGCGACGCCGTGGGTCTCACCGGAGCCGACGGCAATGCCATCCCCGCGTCGCGCCGCCCTGCAACACCGATCGACTACGGATTTGTGGGCGACATCAATCCCGCGATGGTCAACGACGAGTTCATCACCCTTCTCCTCTCCAACGGCTGTGTCCCGGTGTTCTGCGCCATATGCCACGATGCCGCCGGCACTCTCCTCAACTGCAATGCCGACTCTGTGGCGGCGGCTGTGGCTCGTGCCGTAGCCTCCGTGGCCCCCACACGCCTCACCTATTGCTTCGAGAAACCGGGAGTGATGACCGATGTCAACGATGATGCGAGTGTCATACCCCTTGTCACCGAGGAGTCGTTCCGTGAGCTCAAGGAGAAGGGTATTGTGGCTGCCGGAATGATTCCGAAGCTTCAGAATGCCCTGCAGTCGGCTGCCGAAGGTGTGGCCGAGGTGCGTATCTGCCGCGCCGAGTCGCTTCTCTCCCCCGAAGGGGGAACAATAATCCGCACACGATGAGCACCCCGCTTGATAAGGCTGTCGGGCTTCTCCGCCGACTCATAGCCACACCCTCATTTTCGCGTGAGGAATCGGCTACTGCCGACATCTGGGAGCAATGGCTTCGATCAAACGGCGTGGAGAATGTGGAGAGGCTCCACAACAATGTCTTCGCGGTGGCTCCCGGCTTTGATCCGGCGCGNCCTACCCTGATGCTCAATTCGCACCACGACACCGTACGCCCCGCACCCTCCTACACCCGCGATCCCTTCTCTCCCGATATCGAGGAGGGGNGNCTCTATGGACTCGGCAGCAACGATGCCGGGGCCTCCGGTGTGGCTCTCGCATCCACTTTCATTGATATGAAAGATCGTAAGGATCTCCCCTGCAACCTTATATTGGCCATCACAGCCGCCGAGGAGGTAATGGGGGAGCTGGGCATGAGNGCTTTTCTNCCGCATCTTGCCGAACGGGGTCTGACTCCCGACATGGTGATTGTGGGGGAACCCACCGATATGCAGCCGGCNATCGCCGAACGCGGTCTGCTTGTGCTNGATGNGGTGGTCACGGGGAAATCGGGCCATGCCGCGCGCAACGAGGGTATCAACGCCATCTATCGTGCCATGGAGGATATCAATACNCTCTGCACCCTNCCCTCCCGTCTCCCCGGATCGGAGATTCTCGGTCAGATCAAGATATCGGTCACNATGATCAATGCNGGCACCCAGCATAATGTGGTGCCCGACCGTTGNNNNTNTNTNNNNGATGTACGGCGACCACCGANATCTACACCAACGAGGAGACCGTACGAATTCTGCANGAGGCCGTAAGATGGTCGCAGCTCACACCCCGCTCCACCCGTGTGCATGCCTCAGTCATACCCCTTGAGCATCCTCTGGTGAGAAGGGCGATGGAGTTAGGNCTGACNCCCTTCGTCTCCCCCACCACCTCCGACATGGCTCTTAT
Source organism: Bacteroides sp. (assembly GCA_014801605.1). Taxonomy (GTDB): domain Bacteria; phylum Bacteroidota; class Bacteroidia; order Bacteroidales; family Muribaculaceae; genus Lepagella. Next base: position 2,204 of record JAAVDU010000059.1, on the reverse strand, counting down.
GCACGGCATACCNTCCCTCAAGATCGGACCCGGATCGTCGTCGCGCTCCCATTCAGCCGACGAATATATACTCATTTCNGAGATAGAGGAGGCTCTCCGCATCTATCCTCTACTCATNGCCGGACTNTCCTGACCCTCCTCCGGGTCTCATCACCGAAGAAGTTGTACAATCTATCTACTTGTGACAATGAAACAACTATGGAACAAGGGTTTCACCCCCTCCGAAAAAATTGAACGATACACCGTCGGCAACGACCGCGAACTCGACCTCCGTCTCGCCCGTTACGACGTTCAGGGCTCCATGGCCCATATAAAGATGCTCCGCAGCGTAGGTCTCCTCTCGCAGGAGGANCTNGATCTCCTTCTCCCNGCCCTTCAGGATATAGCCGACTCCATCGAGCGCGGTGAATTCATTATCGAGGATGGTGTGGAGGATGTNCACTCCCAGGTGGAGTTCCTGCTCACCGCCCGACTCGGCGACATNGGCAAAAAGATACATTCCGGACGNTCGCGCAACGACCAGGTGCTTGTNGACCTCAAGCTCTTCTTCCGCGACGAGCTGAGANACATAGCNGATGCCGTCGACCGTCTCTTCCGCCGTCTCCAGACCCTCTCCGAGGAGCACAAGGATAAGCTGATGCCCGGCTACACCCATCTTCAGGTGGCGATGCCCTCCTCTTTCGGNNTATGGTTCGGGGCATATGCNGAGTCGCTCACCGACGACATGCAGATGGTGGTGGCCGCCTACAACATCGCCAACCAGAATCCCCTCGGAAGTGCTGCCGGCTACGGCTCCTCCTTCCCGCTCGACCGTGAGATGACCACCCGACTNCTCGACTTCTCCAATCCCCACTACAATGTGGTGGCGGCGCAGATGAGCCGTGGCAAAACCGAACGAGCCGTGGCTGCCGCNATAGCAGCTGTGGCCGCCACCCTCGGCCATCTCGCTATGGATGTGTGCATGTGGATGTGCAGTAACTTCGGGTTTATCAAATTCCCTGACGAGTTGACCACAGGCTCCAGCATCATGCCCCATAAGAAGAATCCCGACGTGTTTGAGATCATGCGTGGCAAATGCAACCGNCTCCAGTCGCTCCCCAACGANCTGGCGCTTCTCACCGCCAACCTNCCCCTCGGCTACAACCGCGACCTTCAGTTGATGAAAGANATACTCTTCCCCGCCTCCACCGAACTGATAGAGTCGCTCGACATGGCCGACTTCATGTTGGAGCACATTGAGGTGAAAGATGGCATCCTCGACGATCCCCGCTACGACTACATCTTCACGGTAGAAGATGTCAACCGTCTNGTNCTTGAGGGNGTCCCCTTCCGCGACGCCTACCGTCAGATCGGGGAGCAGGTGCAAAGNGGCACCTACCATCCCGGGAGCCGCACNNTCGCCCACACCCATCTCGGCAGCATCGGCAACCTCGCCACCCCCCTCATCTCCGCCAAGATGCAATCCCTCCTCTCCCACCTCCACTAACCACAATCCTAAGAATCCNGAATATGATATAATAAACAGCTTGAGGCTGAAACGCGATCCGCGTTTCAGCCTCAGCTGTTTTATNCNGTGGNAAAAATACGTGTCCTCCATTTCNNCAGTGAGTNGATAGCAATCTNAATCCTATCNACCTGATTGGCAGGATACATTATATAAAAAAAGCAAGGCACCTCAAGCCGAAGCTGGGTGCCTTAACATCCTTATTATGGTGCCATACTCCTATTTCCATTTTTCAGGAATCGTATATGTTTTGCCATCTTTGGAAATCACATCCGGCATCACTGCAGATTGAAAGCGACGAATGTTCTTAATCATCAGCACAGGTTTGCTACGATAATGATTAAGATTGTCCTTAAGGTCATTACTGTAATTTGATGGCGGGAAATACACTTTGATGCCTATTTCCGGAAATCGACGTTGAATCAATTCAATTGGTGGCACAAGGTCACTGTCGGCACTTACCAATGCTACGATATCAGTAGTCTCCATCATACAATCCTCTATCATACGTATGGAAATATTAACATCGGTTTTCTTTTCCTCCGGCCTTGAAATATCTCCCTTACAATAAGGACAAATGATATGCTTGTCAAGATACTTGCCTCTTACGATCTCAAATCTGTCACCGTTAATAAGCTTGTTGGCATTAAGAAATGCACTCTGACGACTGTTTTTCTGAGGACTGAGCGGGGAGGCTGTG
>JAAVDU010000058.1 GCA_014801605.1 Bacteroides sp. | reverse complement strand
AACCCCGACGAACAGCCCTGACGACGCCTCTTTAAGATAGGAATCCACAAACTTCAGACAGAGGGAGATAAACTGCTTCTGGGCCGGAAAATTCTGATAGAGTTGCTGTTCCAGAAGATCCTGGAGGCCGAATCCCCTGCCTATGGCAAGCAGGAGAGCGAAGGCGGGCACTACGGCCAGCACCGTCGAATATGTGAGCGACATCGACCTTGACTGCAGATCGCGGTCAAGGAAGGAACGCACCGAGAGATTGGCCACTTTTATCAGGCGCACTTTATTTGACCGTGAGGTATCTTTCCATACTCCGGTCTGGAAATATTCATACCATCCCATTATTCGGGACATAAGGCTTACAGTGGATTTCATATTCGGGAATACATTTACATGAATATGGATTTACATGAATTGATAACAATGTGAAAGGCATTTTTCCTCTTTTGGATCAAAAAAAATCCATCCTAATCTCGCAGTTGCAAGATTAGGATGGATTCCTAAAAGGATGGAGTGGGACTGTAAGCCGGGTTATGTACCGTCTCACGACGGTGTCTGTCATTTATCTACGCCTTACAGTCGCCTGAAGGCTTTAGCAGCCTACCCCCCGGCAATGGACGAGCAATCCTTAACTGCCGGTATATTTGGCCTTGCAACACATGGGAAGTGCGGCTCCACACGTCGCCGTGCAGACCGGTGGGCTCTTACCCCGCCTTTTCACCCTTACCGTCGCCTGTTTGAGGTGACGGCGGTCGTTTTCTGTCACTTATCCCCGACGTCACCGTCGGCTTCCCGTTAGGAAACATGCTGCTCTGTGTTGCCCGGACTTTCCTCTTACGCAAGTAGCGCAAGCGACAGACCGCCCCACTCCAATTTCTTTATCCTACCTTCCCTCTTTACGTCGGCACACCTCCGTAGCATAATCTACTATGATGTCGGCGATTTTTGAAGCCGGCAGTTTTGAAGCGTCAATCGTGAGATGATAGTTATTGGCACGCCCCCAACCCTGTCCGGTGAAGTAATTGTAATAATTTTCACGGTCACGGTCGACACCACGGGCCACATCCTTAGCCTTCTCAAGAACCATACAGTCGCCACGGCGAACTATCTTCTCCGCCCTCCATTCAATAGGAGCGTGCAGGAATACACTCACCATGCATGGATTGTCGCGCATGATATAATCCGCTGTTCGTCCAACTATGACACACGGCCCTCTCTCTGCAAGATCCCTTATCACAGCGCTCTGCTGCTCATAGAGCCTCTCGCCGCTCATCGACGTCGTGTGGAAATTATCCGCTATACCGTATAATCCCTGCACAAGTGACCGAAACGGAGAGGGACGCTTCTCATCGGTCGCAGCGAAAACCTCCGGAGAGAAACCAAGTCTCCCCGCAGCCTCGGAAAGCAGCTCTTTATCGTAATATGCAATGCCGAGACGCTCTGCAACCATACGGCCGATCTGCCTGCCTCCACTTCCGAATTCCCTGCCGATTACTATTATCATAGCCTAATGATTCTTTTTCTATGATTCTATTTCTGAATTATCCCTCGATCTACTCCCGCAAATCCCTCTACAACGGTATAGAGAGCCGTTTTCGCGGTGTAAACACGCCACAAAATTAATAAAAGAGGGTGAGATATGGAAATTTCAGCAACGTTTTTGGTCGTGTATGAAAAAAAAGTCCTATTTTTGCGTCACGAAAAAAACTGAGCAATGGACAATATATTGAAAAATCTTGAAAACGACCCGGACGGAATGCTCACTTATGAGTATATCGCCAACAACTGCGATACATGTCTCGAGGATATGCCTCTGCTTGTGGAGAAGCTTACGCAGGTTGACCTCACGGGACAATTTCTCGCAAGCAGCGCACGGTTTCTCGCCGCTGTCGACAGGGAGCGGTTTTCACCCTGGCTTGGGCCTCTTATCGAAGGTGCGATTTCAAAAGACCGTGAACGCCGATACATCGGTTCACTCCTCGAAGCTATCTGGGGAGCCGACTATAAGGAGCGTGTCGACGAACTGAATGCTACCGACGACAATTTCCGAAGAATCTACAAAAGAATCTTTCCGGTGGGAATCTGATCGGCGACAATTCCTTCAGTAACTCCCATCTTTACTATAAAGAATATGACCAAGAAAATATTGATAGCCCTTCTCGCCGTTGTGGCGGCCATCGGTGTCTATTCCGTGGCATCACCCCTGAATGCGGCTTCTCAGGCTAACGATAACGTTTCTCAGACAAACGACAATATGGAAGAAATGAGAAAAATCAATCCCGATGATGCGGTGGTGGAGCTTAAGACCACTCTCGGCGATATCTATGTGGAGCTCTTCAACGACACTCCCCTGCATCGCGACAATTTCCTGAAACTTGTGAAGGATGGATTCTATGAAGGTGTTCTGTTCCATCGTGTGATAGACTCTTTCATGGTTCAGGCCGGCGACCCCGGCTCAAAGGATGCAGCGCAGGGTCAGCGTCTCGGCGCTGGCGACCCCGGCTATACTATCGAGGCTGAAATCGACTATCCGAAGCATTTTCATAAATATGGAGCCCTCGCAGCCGCACGCACCGGCGATGCCATGAATCCGGAGCGCCGCTCTTCCGGCTCACAGTTCTACATCGTCACCGGTCAGAAATATTCCGAGCGCCAGCTTGAGAGTATGGGATCCTCCAAAGTATCGCAGAAGCGTCAGGCCTATTTCCAGAATCTCGCCATGCAATACCGCGACAGCATCCAGGCAATGCAGCAGGCCGGCAACCAGGAAGGCCTTGAGGCTCTACGTCAGAAGCTGATCGCCGAGACCGAGGAGAATGTGAAGGGTGAGGAGTTGCCCGCCGAAGTCAAACAGGCTTATGTGGAGAAGGGGGGAACTCCCCATCTCGACGGACAATATACCGTCTATGGTGAGGTGATAAAGGGTATGGATGTAGTGGAAAAGATCCAGAAAGTAGAGACCGATGCATCCGACCGCCCGAAGGAGGATATACGTATCATCTCCGCCAAAATAATTGAATCTGAAAAAAACTAATCTTTTTAATATGAACGAGCTTGACATGATGGCTACTCCCCAGGAGGAAGCCACCGTAACCCCGGAGGTTGAGGCTGTGGCCACAACCGAATCTATCGAGTCAAACGTCGGTTCTTCCGAAGACGTTTGCGAAATCCAGTCCTCCCCCGCCCTCGATCTGGCCGAGGCCGCTGACGAGGCTACTGATGAGGCCGACTCCAATTCGCGCCGTACATACCTCTCCAAAGAGGAGATGGTGGAGCATCTTAAAAAAATTCTCGCCGAAGGCGACATCGAGGCACATAAGGAGGTGGCAGCCATCAAGCAAGCTTACTACTCGATGCTTAACCGCGAGGCAACAGCCGCTCTCGAGGCTCACATCGAAGCCGGAAACTCTCCGGAAACTTATTCCTCACAGCCCGATCCCTACGAGAACGAAATAAAGAATCTTCTCGCTGAATTCCGTGAGCGCAGAGCCGCTTACCTTGAGGAGAAAGAGGCCGAGCGCCGCAAGAACCTCGAGGATAAGGAGAGAGTGCTCGCCTCACTCAAGGAGATCGCCGAGGATATCGACAACGTAAACACTCATTTCCCGAAATTCCAGGAACTTCAGGCCGAGTTCAAGACTATTGGCGAAGTGCCCCCAAGTGCCGACACCGACCTCTGGAAAAACTACAACCAGACGGTAGAGCAGTTCTACGACCATCTCAAGATGAACAAGGAACTCCGCGACCTTGACTTCAAGAAGAACCTCGAACTCAAGCAGGCTCTTATTGAAAAGGCTAAGGAGCTCAATGATGTCACCGATGTGGTGGAGGCTTTCCGCCGTCTGCAGGAACTCCACGACCAATGGCGCGAGATCGGCCCCGTAGCAAAAGAGCTCCGCGACAATATCTGGAATGAATTCAAGGAGGCTTCAACGATAATCAACAAACGCCATCAGGACTTCTTCCAGAACCGCAAGGCCGAGGAGGTGGAGAACGAAACTGCCAAGACCGTACTCTGCGAGAAAGTGGAGGCGATCGACCTCAGCCAACTCAAGACTTTTGCCGACTGGGATGCGAAGACTAAAGAGATCATCGATATCCAGAAAGCTTATAAGGAGATCGGTTTCGCTCCGCGTAAGACCAACTCTACCCTCTTCACCCGTTTCAGAAAGGCGTGCGACGACTTCTTCACCGCAAAGGCTGAGTATTTCAAGAAGACAAAGGATGAATTCCGCGAGAACCTTGCAAAGAAAGAGGCTCTCTGTGAGAAAGCCGAGGCTCTTCTTCCGCGTGCCGAGGAACGTAAGGCTTATGAGGAGCTCCAGGCCCTTCAGGCTGAATGGAAGACTATCGGAACTGTACGCCGCAAACAGGCCGACGAAGTATGGAAACGCTTCTGTGACGCTATCGACGCTTTCCAGGCTGTACGCCGCAAGTATCTCGGAGCTCAGCGTTCCGAAGAGAACGACAATCTCAAGATCAAACAGGAGATTGTGGAGCAGCTTAAAGCTATCTCTGAAGATGCAGAGCGCAGGGAGGTGATAGGCACCATCCGCGAGCTTCAGGATAAATGGCAGGCCACAGGCCACGTCCCCTTCAAGCATAAAGAGGCTGTCAACTCTGCCTACCGTGCCGAGCTCAAGCGGCTCTTCAGCGCCTTTGACGCACGCGAATCAAGAAACAGGATGCGCCGGTTTGAAGGTGAAGTGAAACGCATGGATGGCGACAAGGGCTCACTCTCAAGAGAGCGTGAGAAACTCCAGAGAGCTATCGACGCACGCGAGAATGAGATCAAGACAATCCAGAACAATCTCGGCTTCTTCACTGTGAAATCATCTGCCGGAAGCTCCATGCTGAAGGATTTCGACCGCAAGATCGAGAAACTCCGCGAGGAGATTGCTGAACTTCGTCAGAAACTCGCTCTCATAAAGAACCGTCCCGAAGCCTGAGCCGGAAAGCTCAACTGTGGAATAAACAATTGATTTGACAACTCACAAGCACATAACGACAAGAGTACAATACTTCTAATTGTACTCTTGTCTTGTTAATTATGAATAGAGAACTTATACTGATAAATATTTCGGGCAACGACCAGACAGGTCTCACCACAGCCCTTACCGAGATTCTTGCTCGCCACGACGCTCAGATCCTCGATATCGGACAGGCCGATATTCACCACACTCTGTCGCTCGGTATACTTTTCAAGACCGACTCCCTGCGTTCCGGAGAGATTCTCAAGGAACTCCTGTTCAAGACAAGGGAACTGAAAGTACAGGTGGATTTCTCTATTGTCCCGGAAGAGGAGTATGAGGCCTGGGTGGGACGTCAGGGTAAGAACAGATACATAATAACGATTCTGGGTAGAGAGATCACGGCCCGCCAGATATGCGAGACCACCAGGATAATATCCGAACAGGGACTCAATATCGATGCCATCACACGTCTCACCGGACGTATGCCCCTAAATGAGGAGGAACAGCCGGCCACCAAAGCCTGTATTGAATTCTCTGTCAGAGGCACCCCTGTCAATCTCCTTGAGATGCAAGAGCAGCTCATGCAGCTGTCAAGAGAACTTAACTTCGATATCTCACTGCAGGAAGACACTATCTACCGTCGCTCCCGACGTCTTATCTGCTTCGATATGGACTCAACCCTCATCCGGACTGAAGTGATAGATGAACTGGCCGACAAAGCCGGAGTAGGAGCCGAGGTGAGAGCCATAACGGAATCGGCAATGCGCGGAGAGATCGATTTTGAAGAGAGTTTCAAACGACGTGTGGCGTTGCTGAAGGGTCTGGACGTGAGTGTCATGAAGGAGATTGCCGAGAATCTTCCCATCACAGAGGGTGTCGACCGCCTTATGTCGGTGCTCAAGCGAAGCGGCTTCAAGACTGCCATCCTCTCCGGTGGATTCACCTACTTCGGCAACTATCTGAAACAGAAATACAATTTTGACTATGTCTACGCCAATGAGCTGGAGATCGGGCCTGATGGAAAACTTACGGGACGTTATGTAGGAGATATAGTCGATGGCCGGCGCAAGAAGGAGCTTCTACGTCTGCTGGCACAAGTGGAGAATATCAACATAGCCCAGACAATAGCTGTAGGCGACGGAGCCAACGACCTTCCGATGCTCAGCGAGGCGGGACTCGGCATCGCTTTCCATGCCAAGCCAAAAGTGAAGGCTGAGGCAAGCCAGAGCATCAGCACTATCGGAATCGACGGAGTGCTGTATTTCCTCGGGTTTAAGGATTCCCATATCTGATCCTCCTCAATGGCCGAGACTGCACGGTGGAAAATGAAGTTTATCGCCAAGTGATTCAACCAGGCGGAAACAACATTTGTTATAGTGTAAGCAACAAAATTTTTATGTTGTAAAACATAATTATAAAAAAGTTGGTTAATTATGTGATTTTTTGATTGTTTTGTTTGCACAATTATCACATAAGCCTTATCTTTGTAGCAAAGATATCAACGTCCTATAAAACAAGCCGGATAAGTCCGGACTTTTGTTAACCTCTACCCTCTTGTAGGAGCCGCCGAAATCTTTGTGCGGATGATAGACTCAGACCGCCCGGCCTGCGGATTTCAGCAACTTCCGTAAAATGTTGTGTGAATTGTAATATTAAACCCAGATATAGACCTATGAGTTATCTGAAATTTGACAAAAACCTGATGATAAATCTGGAGCAAAGCCTTCCGAAAGAGATGCTCCGAACCAACAAGTCAGGCGCATACCATTGCACCACTATTGTGGGTTGTAACACCCGCAAACAGCATGGTCTGCTCGTAATTCCTATCCCTGAGATGGACGATAAGGCTCACGTCCTGCTTTCTTCACTTGACGAGACGGTCATACAACACGGCGCGCCGTTCAATCTCGGCCTCCATCAGTATGGCGACGGCGTTTTCAGCCCCAACGGACATAAGTATATCCGTCAGTTCGAATGTGAAAGCGTTCCTACTGTCACCTATCGTGTAGGTGGTGTGATCCTTACTAAAGAGAAAGTCTTCATATCTCATGAAAACCGTATCCTCATAAAATATACTCTCGTCGACGCTCACTCGGAAACAACCCTGCAGTTCCGTCCCTTCCTTGCTTTCCGCAATGCCAACGACCTCTGCATGGAGAATGGAGCTATCAACACGGCTACCGAACCCGTGAAGAACGGTATATCAACATGCCTCTATGAGGGATATCCCAATCTTTACATGCAGTTCTCCAAACCTGTGGAGTGGGTAAGCGACGGTCATTGGTACAAAGGGATCGAATATTATAAGGATAAAGACCGTGGCATCCCCTATAAGGAGGATCTCTGGGTGCCCGGATATTTCCAGCTCCCGATCAAGAAGGGTGAGAGCATTATATTCTCGGCCTCTACCTCCGAAGCNGATCCCTCCCACTTCCTCNCCACATATGAAAAGGAACTCGAGAGCCGNACATGCCGCACATCCTTCTACAACTGTCTGAAGAATTCCGCTAAACAGTTCTATCTGAAAAACAAGAGCGGTATGTATATCATGGCCGGTTATCCCTGGTATAATGTCCGCGCACGCGACGAACTGATGGCTCTCCCNGGCTGTACACTCGCTATCGACCATAAGGAGGACTATGTGACCATTATGGAAACATTCCTGAAAGCCCTCAGAAAATATCTCAACGAAGGAATCAAGGATAAGACAATCGGTGAGATCGATCTCCCCGATATCCCTCTTTGGACAATCTGGGCTATACAGCAGTATCGCCGCAACAGCAACACCCGCGAATGTCGTGAGAAGTATGGTGAGACTGTAAGATGGATTATCGATGAGATCCGTAAAGGGAAGGTCAACAACCTCTATTTCAATCCAAACGGACTTCTGTCAAGCAATGGTTCGGAAACTCCCGTGACATGGCTTTCAGCATCCATCAACGGCAAACCGATTATCCCCCGAACAGGCTATATTCTCGAATTCAATGCATTGTGGTATAACGCTCTGCGTTTCGTCATCTCTCTTTATGACGGTGAACCCGCCATGCAGGAATATATTGAGGATATCAACACCCTCGCCGACACCGTGAAAACCTCGTTCCTCTCCACATTCCTGAACGACTACGGCTATCTCTACGATTATGTCAACGGATCGTATACCGATCTGGAGGTACGACCCAACATGGCTATCGCAATCGGACTTGAATACTCCCCGCTTGACCGCCGCCAGCGCCGCAAAGTGCTCGACTTCGTGACTCGCGAGCTCCTTACCCCGAAAGGTCTGCGTTCACTCAGCCCCAAGAGCTATGCTTACCGTCCTACTTATGTCGGCGATCCTATACAGCGTGAATACACTGTTCACCAAGGCCCGGCGCGCCCCTGGCTCTTCGGATTCTATGCCGACGCTTATTTCAAGGTGTTCGGCCTGAGCGGTCTCGGATTCATCGAGCGTATGCTCATCGGTTATGAAGATGAGATGACGGAAGGATGCATCGGCTCTCTCTCTGAGATGTACGACGGAAATCCCCCCTTCACCGGACGTGGTGCCGTCTCTACCGCCAAAAATGTGGGTGAGATACTCCGCACCCTCAAAAATGTGAAAGAATTCAATAAACTACAAACCTTAGAGGAAGAAAATAAATGAAGGCTTTAATGTTCGGATGGGAATTCCCCCCACATATCCTCGGCGGTCTCGGCACTGCCAGCTACGGCCTCACAAAAGGGATGCATGCATGTGGAAACATGGACATCACTTTCGTGATCCCGAAGCCATGGGGTGATGAGGAGAAGGGATTCGCTAATATAATAGGAGCTTCCAACACTCCTGTCGCATGGCGCGACGTCTCATGGGATTATGTCGAGAGCCGTATCGGAAAGGTCATGAATCCGCAGACCTACTTCGATCTGAGGGATCATATCTACGCCGACTTCAACTATATGAAGCTCAACGACCTCGGCTGCATCGAGTTCTCAGGCAGATATCCCGACAACCTTGTAGAGGAGATCAACAACTACTCGATCGTGGCGGGAGTCATCGCTCGCACTGTGCCCTGCGACATCATTCATGCCCACGACTGGCTCACATACCCCGCCGGAATCCATGCCAAGAATGTCACGGGGAAGCCTCTCGTCATACATGTGCATGCTTCGGAGTTCGACCGCTCCAGAGGGAAGCCGAATCCTACTGTGTTCGCAATAGAGAAGGATGGTATGAACAATGCCGACCACATCATAACGGTATCTAATCTTACACGCGACACCGTTATCAACAAATATGGCATCGACCCGGCAAAGGTGACCACCGTGCATAACGCCGTTATACCTTTGAGCGACGAACTTCTCAATCTCAAACGCAAGGATACCAAAGATAAGGTGATCACCTTCCTCGGACGTATCACAATGCAGAAAGGTCCGGAATATTTCGTAGAGGCGGCTGCCAAAGTGTTGAAGAAAAACAACAATGTCCGCTTCGTGATGGCCGGTGGCGGCGATATGGAGGAGAAGATGATCCGACTCGCCGCTAAACGCGGAATCGCCGACCGCTTCCATTTCACCGGCTTCCTGCGCGGCAAGGAGGTGTATCAGATGTTCCGTGATTCCGATGTATATGTGATGCCCTCCGTCTCCGAACCTTTCGGTATATCACCTCTTGAAGCTATGGAGATGGGCGTTCCCTCTATCATCTCAAAACAGAGCGGTTGCGCCGAGATTCTCGAAAATGTGATCAAGACTGACTACTGGGATGTAGATGCTATGGCCGACGCCATGCATTCGATCATCACCAACAAGGCCCTTTACAATACTCTCCGCGATCGTGGCATCGAAGAGATCCACGGTATAACTTGGGAGAAGGCCGGCCAGAAGGTGATCGACATCTACAACAACGTGATCAACTCCCGCAACTGACCCGCGCCGGTGGCCGTATTCACTCCGTAATGCGGAAATTCCCCGAAAGTCAGACCCGGGTAAGACAATCAATCAAATTATTAAAAGAAAAAATAGTCATGAAATCAGTTTGTTTCTATTTCAATATACATCAGCCGTTCCGTCTGAAACGCTACAGATTCTTCGATATCGGCAACGACCACTACTATTTCGATGATTTCGCAAACGACGAGATCATCACACGTGTAGCCCAGAACAGCTATATCCCTATGGCGGAGACTCTCCTCCATATGATCAAGGAAAANAACCAGGAGTTCAAATGCGCAATCGCAATCTCCGGCACTGCAATCGAGCAGCTCCAGCAGTATGTGCCTGAGTATATCGACCTCCTCAAGAAACTCTCCGACACTGGTTGCGTTGAGTTCCTCAGCGGCCCCTACAGCCACTCCCTCTCATCTCTTGAGGATCCTGAGGAGTTCATGCGCGAGGTGAAACGTCACGACGACCTCATCAAGCGTGAATTCGGCCAGCAGCCTAAGGTGTTTGCCAACACCGAGCTCATCTATGACGACGACATCGCCGCCATGGTCTCTGCTATGGGTTACTCCACAATCCTCACCGAGGGTGCGAAGCATATTCTCGGTTGGAAGAGTCCCGACTATATTTACTCTGCTGCCACAGCTCCGAATCTCAAGCTCCTCCTCACCAACGACAAGCTCGCAGAGGATATCTCACGCAGATTCAACGACACCAACTGGGCGGAATATCCCCTCACCGCAGATAAATATATCGACTGGATCGCATCTCTTCCGGAACAGGAGCAGGTGGTTAACCTCTACATGAGCATGGATACTTTCGGCACTTTCCTCCCCGCCAACACAGGTATCTTCGATTTCATGAAGGCGCTTCCCCGATTCGGCAAGGAGAAAGGCGTGCAGTTCACTACCCCCTCGGAAGTGGTAGCCAAACTCAAACCGGTGGATATGCTCTCGGTTCCTTTCCCCATCTCTGATGTTGATGAGGCACGCGACGTATCTGCCTGGAAAGGAAATGAACTCCAGAATGAGGCCCTCGGCAAACTCTATGCAGTGGCCGAGCGTGTCAATCTCTGTCAGGACCGCCGCCTCAAGAANGACTGGGACTATCTGCAGAGCAGCGACCACTTCTTCTATATGAGCACAAAGAATCTGGCCGACGGCGCAAGCCATGCCGCATTCTCACCCTACGACTCCCCCTTCTCCGCATTCACCAACTACATGAATGTCCTGGCCGACTTCCTCGTGAGAGTACGCGAGCAGTACCCCGAGAGCATCGACAACGAGGAGCTCAACTCCCTCCTGCTCACTATCAGCAATCAGGCTGCCGAGATCAACGAGCTCAACAAAGAGGTCAAGAATCTCCGCAATAATATCCTCAACGCCGACGACTCNACAAATGCCCCCAAAGAGGAGAGTCTCGTTGTGGTGGAGAAAGCTGATATAGAGGCTCCCGCCAAAGAGGTTGCCGACGAGGCTGCCGCTCCCAAGAAGCGTGGCCGCAAGGCTGCCACGGCGAAACCGGCTCCCAAGAAGGTTGGCCGTCCTAAAAAGAATGCNAAATAAGAGATATCATTATCAATAATCATAAGCGTCGGAATATCTGTAATGGATATTCCGACGTTTATTTTATAAGTACAAATGTTTTTCCGGTATATGCTGAAACGAATCGACATACGAGTGTGGTTACTTCTCCTCTTCACTGCAATTCTCTCTGTGGTTGACATCGGAGGATATTACATCAGTCATGCCGCTCCATGGTGGCAGTTGGCCGGCCTCATCTGTTTTGCCATTTTAAAGGCCACAGTTGCTACGGCGTTGGTCACCATATGGCCATTCATGTGCCGTTCAGCCAGACCAACCGGACCGGGCTCTCCCTATGGAGTCTGGAGGATAATCCACATTCTTCTCGTAATCCTTGTGAGTGTGGCAGCTATTCTCTCGGTCGTAAACGGTCTTTCATACTTTTTGTATGGATTCGGCATATCCAGAAAAATGGTTATCATCATCACCGAGACCAACTCTCAGGAAGTGCGTGAATTTATCCCTTGGTTGCTTGATAGCCTCCGGAATTCTAAACCCGCCATGGCTATCCTCCTTTCTGTTGCCGTGGTCGCATGCATCGGTATTTACCACAAATTTATAAGACGTAAAACCGCTCTTCATACAGAAAGAAGCTTCCGGGAAAAGTCGCATACCCTTCACTCCATATGGGTGGTGTTCACACTTTTCACATCTATGGCAGGTCTTCTCTATGGTGCCTGCTTTATGTTATCGGCGCCTTGGGGGAAAGTAAACCATTTCGCCATCGGTCGCACATTGGCATCCGCATATTCCGTAGCCGAGAATATGGAGAGAGTGAAGGAACTCTCTGAAAAAACCCGGCCTTTGCCCCACTCGGAGCTTGCTAAAAGCAGGAATCTTGCCGACAAAGTGGTGCTGGTGATTGGTGAGAGTGCTTCCAAAGGGCACTGGAGCGCCTACGGCTATCCGCTCCCCACGACTCCGGTGATTGATTCTCTCCTGCAATCTTCAGGCGATTTGGCAACATTCCTATTCACCGGTGCGGCCGCATCCTCTACCGCGACATCCGGAAATCTTCCGCGAATACTGACTTTCATGAGCGACAAACCCGACGCCGGGGAATGGTATGACTATCCCACACTTCTTCAGCTCTTCAAAGCCTATGGCTACACCACCACATGGCTCTCCAATCAGGAGAAAAGCGGAAAATGGTCGAATCTCTCCGGGATTCTCTCCTCAGATGCCGATGTGGTACGTTATCTCGGAAGCATCGACTCCGAAGATCATCTCACCGAACGATATGATGACATCCTCATTCCCGATTTCCATCAGACATATTCCTCTCCCGACTCCCTGCAACTGATATGCCTTCATCTCTTGGGGAGCCATACGGAGTATGACAAGAGATATCCGCCGGAGAGAAGCCGTTTCACTTCCGATGATGTTCTCTCAATTCCCGAATCCTCACTGCCGAAACGCGAATGGCTGAATAAGAGGAAGGCCCGGACAGTAGCTGAGTATGACAACTCCATTCTTTTCACCGACAGCATTCTCGGTCTTGTAATAAAGGAGATCGAAAGGGATACTCTCCCTGCNGTGATGGTCTATCTCTCCGACCACGGCGAGAATGTCTACGACGACCGTGATTTCCGTGGACGCGACGTAAACTTCACAGATGTTCCCTTCATCATNGTAGCCAACAAAGCNTATACGGAAAGGAATCCGGAGATTATGCAACAGTTGNCCTCTTCCTCACATCATAGTTTCTCCACCTCATCTACCATATATATGCTGATTACACTTGCAGGCGGATCATATCCGATGTACGATGAAAGGGAGGATCCCCTTTCAGACGGGTTCATGGAGCGTCCGGTATTCCGTGATAACTGAAACGCTTCTCTCCCCCTCTTGCAAATCAAATAAAATATCTAAAGAACTGAAGCATTACTAATTTCCAAATGGATTTTGACGAATTTATCCGTGAGTGGCGCCGGCATTCCCCCTCAATGACAGTGAAGACCTCCGGCTCTACCGGCAAGCCGAAAGAGATTGAGCTCTCCAGGGAGTTTGTCATAGCGAGCGCACAGCGCACAAACCGGTTCTTTGCTATCGGTCAGGAGAGTCATCTCCATTCCTGTGTGGGAGCCGACTTCATCGGAGGAAAGATGATGGCGGTGAGGGCCCTCATCTCTAATGCCCTCTTTACATGGGAAGAACCGTCCAACCGACCCCTCTCCCATCTCTCTGGAAATCGTTACCCGGAGGGTATCACCCTCTTAGCCATCGTACCATCTCAAATGATATGGATTCTTGACCATAAGGAGGAGATGCCACATATTCACAACATTATCATCGGCGGATCGGCCATACATCCCGACCTGCGCCGACGTATCGCTGAAAGCGGCTTCAGAGCTTATGAAACCTATGGTATGACCGAGACGGCTTCNCATATTGCCTTAAGGGAGATTGATAACACTACTGAATGGTTCTCCACTCTTCCGGGCATCACTGTCTCTACCGATGAAAGGGATTGCCTCGTGATCCATTTTCACTCCCCTGATATGGATAACACTGAGGTAAAATCTTCATCAACGCCTACTCCATATAAAGTTGTCACAAATGACTTGGCGATACTTGACGGCGAAAAAAGATTCAGGATAACCGGACGCTACGACCATATGATCATAACAGGGGGGAAGAAAGTAAATCCTTTTGATCTTGAGAACAAGATCCAGAATGCTATCGCGACCGACCCTGNAGTAGCCTCTCTTCTACCCGGGGAATTCCTGATAACCTCAGCGCCTGATACAAAGTGGGGTGAAAAAATAGTCTTGATGATTGCCACAGGTGAAGATCTCTCACTACGCGACAATCATCAGATAATTGAATGCTTAAAAAAACACCTGCTCTCTCATGAAGTCCCGAAAGAGATTCTGACGGTGAATCAACTCCCTCGCACAGCCAACGGTAAGTTGCTCCGCCGTCTGCCGGCTTCACNTGAATAGNCATATTCNTCAAATCCCGGTCTCTCAAAACAAAGTTCAGGCCCCATGCCACCAATCTGCGGTGGTATGGGGCCTGAACTAATATGAAATTTGNTTACCTGAAGTCTACGGTTATTTTTTGAAACCTTCCGGCACCTTGCTGAAGATAGCGTTGACTCTCTTCATATCAAACTTGGGAGTGCGGTCATAGTTATAGACACCGTTCTGCTCCTGCTCTACATCCGTAAGCTGAGTGTAGCAATATCCCGACATATAAGGCACGGCATTGATGGCATCTACCTGACCCTCAAGACGGGTGTAGAATTCCTCCTCCGTCTTCGGACCCTCTCCATAACCCCANGAGTTATCGGCAAACTGCTTACCTACAACCCACTTGATACCGCCGAACTCATCCACGAAGAAGGGCTGGCCGCTATAGGGCACATCACGACGGGGATCCTGGCAGGGATACTTACCATCTTTAACCACAAACCATTCAGCCAGTTTCTCAGGATCCTGCTGATAGGTATGTACTGTCCAGAGGTCAGTGATAACGTGATAGTTGCCGGATGCATCATTTACCGGACGATAGTCAAGATTCTTCGTGATTCTATATACATCCTCGATAAGACGGTCGTGCTGGAGTGAACCCTCATCGTTATCAGGACGCTCCCAGGTCTCGTTGAAAGGTGTCCAGGCGATGATGGAGGGATGGTTACGGTCTCTCACCACCACTGTCTCCCACTCGGGGATAAAGTTACGGCCGGTGAGGGCGTTGTTCATATTTCCACCCCAGCTTGCCATCTCACCCCATGTGAGATAACCAAGTTTATCAGCCCAATAATGGAAACGCTCCTCAAATACCTTCTGATGCAGACGTGCACCATTGAAACCGGCTGCCTTCGAAAGCTCGATGTCATTGCGAAGAGCCTCATCAGTGGGTGCGGTCCAGATACCGTCGGGATAGAAGCCCTGATCAAGCACAAGACGGAGATAATAAGGCTCGTTGTTAAGGAAATATTTGTTACCCTCCACATGGATCTTGCGCATACCGGCNTAAGAGTCTACCTTATCTATAAGCTTACCNTCCTTATTGTAGACATTGAGCTCTACATCATAAAGGAATGGTGACTCCGGCGACCATGTCTTTGCTTTGTTCACCTTTACAGGTATGCTCATAGCCGGGCCGCTTTTCTGCTTGGCNGAGGCCACTACCTTACTTCCATCCTTGATCTTGACCTCGAAGGTCTGTCCGGGCTGAAGGCTGCGGAACTCCGGTTGCACGATAAAGCTNCTGTTGTCGAGATCGGGGANGATGTAGACGCTCTTAAGTCCGGCCTCATCTACAGGCTCCATCCATACGGTCTGCCAGATACCGGTGGTGCGGGTATAATTGCAACCCTCTGAGAAGTAGTTGGCGCACTGTTTTCCGGTAGGCTGTACGCCGCTTCTGAGATCATCCTCCACACGTACCACAAGATTGTGAGGCTTCCCATCCTTAATATACTCAGTGACGTCGACTGAGAAGGGNGAGCTNCCACCCCAATGACGACCTACA
Source organism: Bacteroides sp. (assembly GCA_014801605.1). Taxonomy (GTDB): domain Bacteria; phylum Bacteroidota; class Bacteroidia; order Bacteroidales; family Muribaculaceae; genus Lepagella. The sequence goes on along the minus strand of JAAVDU010000058.1, from coordinate 21,379 downwards.
AGCTTACCGTCGACATATACGCCGGTGAAGAAATCTACACCACCGAANTGAAGCANCACACGTTTCNCATCCCATTCNTTNGGCATCTGTATCGAACGGTGATACCACATCGCAGGAATGAANTCCTTATGTCCTACACCGGAGAGCTCGCTCTCCGGACAGAAAGGAACCGTTATCTTGTCGTTGAATCCTTTGCTCTCATTCAGATGTCGGTTCATGCCCGATTTTCCGAAATCAAATTCATAGGTCCATTCACCATTGAGGTTCTGCCAGTCCTGCCGTTGAAACTGGGGCCGAGGATACTCGGCACGAGGAACGGCCGCCGACATACCGAACACCGAAGAGAGGAGTGCGAACGCACATGCGATTCTTGAAAAAAGTTTCATGTCGATTAGTGGGTTATAATAATTTTTGATACTTATAGAATTGCTCGACGCACAAATATATACTCTTATCATATACNTATTAAGCNNANCAGCTCAATGCATCGANGCGGAAAACGGTTACGAAATTAGAGATTCCATTTCAAAAATAAGNCTCCATCCATGTCAAAAAAGAAAAAAATAGTGCCATGAAACGCTATTTTCCTTTTATGAACAAATTTTATTCATTTTCCCTTCTCCCTTTCTCCCNCTCAATCCTGACTCGTGNAATGCCGGGAATANAACTTTACAGGTAATGAATAATACTCCTCATATCCCTCAATTATATTTGACCCTAAATGCCGATAAGGATAAATTTTCAACTGCGACTCTGAAATACTATCCGGATAGGGAGAATTTTAGTAACTTTGCAGAATAAAGAGAATGTCAATATGAAGAATTTGAAGATTGTTTTTTTCGGAACCCCCGAGTTTGCCGTAGCAAGTCTNGACCGTCTGATAAAAGATGGTTGGGATGTTGCCGCTGTAGTCACCATGCCGGATAAGATTGCCGGACGCGGACATAAAATGATTCAGAGTGATGTAAAGAAATACGCCGTTGAACACAATCTCAGGGTTCTTCAGCCGGAAAAGCTCAAATCTCCCGATTTCATCGACACCTTGAAGGAGATCAATGCCGACCTATTTATTGTGATTGCGTTCAGGATGATGCCGGAAGTGGTGTGGGCGATGCCCCCGCTCGGAACATTCAATCTTCACGCATCCCTTCTACCTCGCTATCGCGGTGCAGCCCCTTTGAACTGGGCTGTCATCAACGGTGACACCGAAACAGGAGTCACCACATTCTTCCTGAAGCATGAGATCGACACCGGAGATATCATCGAACAGCGCAAGACGGAGATCCTCCCCTCTGAAAACGTCGGCGACATACACGACAAGCTGATGATGCTCGGAGCGGATATGGTGGCTCAGACGGTTAAAAACATTGCCGAAGGGAAAGTGACCCCTCTGCCGCAACCGGAAGGGGATTTCATCCCTGCCCCCAAGATCTTCAAGGAGACATGCCATATCGACTGGCTCAAACCGGCCGTAAATATACATAACCTTGTTAGAGGTCTATCCCCCTATCCCGCCGCATGGAGCTCCTTCAAAGATCAGAGAACTCCCGATGCACTCACAGATGTCAAGATCTTCGAGACTGCCCTCTGCGGAGATATTGCCGGCCTCTCCGAGGATGATATTGCCGCATTGTCACCGGGAGAACTTCATCTTACAAAATCACGCATCTATGTCAAGACCGGCGACGGCATGCTCGAGATTCTCTCTCTTCAGCCTGCCGGCAAGAAACGCATGGATGCCGATGCCTTCCTGCGCGGATATAATCCTGTAAGTTTCTGTTAGTTCTCACAAATCCGGATATCGATTATACTTATGGATACGGATAAAAGATACTGCTCCATTCTGTTTGACGTAATGATGGCCAAGGGGGTCACCGATGTGGTGTGCTCTCCGGGCTCCCGCAATGCCCCGTTGCTCATAGCCGCNGCGGCTCGCGACAGTTTGAGGAAGCATGTGGTGATCGATGAAAGAAGCGCTGCTTTCATGGCCCTCGGAATCGCTATCGTCAGCAAACGCCCCGTAGCGTTGGTTTGCACCTCAGGCACTGCCCTTCTAAATTATGGGCCGGCCATAGCGGAGGCTTTCTATCAGTCTGTGCCGCTTATCGTCATTTCCGCCGACCGTCCAGAGCAATGGATAGATCAGGACGACTCACAGACTCTCCGGCAGTTTGAGGCCTTCTCCAATTATGTCAAGAAGAGCTATCAGCTTCCGGCCCTGGGCGATTCAGAAAAGGAGATGCTCTGGTTTGCAAACCGTATTGCCAACGACGCCATGATAGAGGCCGATTCCGGCAGAAGGGGGCCGGTACATATAAACGTACAGCTTGGAGAGCCTCTTAATGGAAAGAGACACGTCGGAGAGGGAGCTCAACGCATAATCGATCTCAAGACCGGCGATTCTTTCGGCAACAAAGACTATATACGCAGTCTCGCCCTCACTTTGGCCCGTAGCAAGGTAATGCTTGTAAGCGGGTTCCTGCCACCGGATTCCCGGCTTCACACCTCTGTAGCCGAATTCTGCCGTCGCCCCAATATAGTGGCCATGACCGAGACTATCTCGAATCTGCATCTTTCAGACCATTCCTCCGCAATCGATACGGTACTGACCAACACTTCCCGCNCTACCCTCGATCTCCTCGCCCCGGATATCGTCATCAGTATCGGCGGCTCTCTCGTGTCAAGAAAACTGAAGGAATATCTAAGAAGGAATTCCGACAAATGCGAACATTGGTCGATAGGCTGGAACCACACTACAAGTGATTGCTTCATGGCTCTCACCCGACGCCTTGAGGTAGATCCGGCCCGGCTGCTGCATCAGCTCACGGCTGCTTCAAGGAAGATGGAAACNGCCCACACGGACTACGCTCCCCGGTGGCTTGAGTTAAGGAGAGAGGNGCTCAACTCTTTGAACAGCTTGGTCAACTCCGCACCCTGGAGCGAACTGAAAGCTTTCAGAATCATCCTCGAATCTCTTCCGGCCTCAGTAAATCTCTTCCTTTCCAACGGCACAACCGTGAGATATGCACAGATTTTCAGCGAAAAGTCTCCCCATGCCAGCTATTGCAACCGTGGAGTGTCGGGCATTGACGGCAGCATTTCCACAGCTGTAGGAGGAGCCAAGGCATATAAAGGACCCACCATAATGATCACCGGAGATATGTCGATGGCCTACGATCTCAATTCTTTGGCCCTTCCCGANATACCCGACCGCATGAAGATAATCGTGATCGATAATCAGGGAGGGGGTATATTCAGGTTCATCCCCACCACCTCCTCNCTTGAGGAGAGGGATNAATATTTCTGCGCTCCCCCAAATCTTCCGCTCGCATTGCTGTCGGAAGCCTANGGTTGGGAATATGGAGAGGCTGTCTGCGAGGAGCAACTTAAGGAGCAGCTCCTCCTGCTGCACTCCTCTCCACGGAAACGTATTCTGAAAGTAGTATGTCCCCCCGAGGAGAGTGCCGTTATTCTAAAGAAATTATTGACAACTAAATAAAAGATATATATGTACAACTGGACTAAGATCAAGGAATATACAGATATTCTCTTTGAGCAATTCGAAGGGATAGCGAAGATCACCATCAACCGTCCCGAGGTGTATAATGCATTCCGCCCCCTCACCAACAGGGAGATGCTCGACGCCATGTCGATATGCCGCGAGCGCGAGGATATACGGGTAGTGGTGCTGACCGGAGCAGGCGATAAGGCTTTCTGCAGCGGCGGCGATCAGAATGCCAAGGGGCGTGGCGGCTATGTCGACTCCGATGGTGTGCCNCGCCTGAACGTGCTGGAGCTTCACCATGCCATCCGTTCCCTCCCGAAACCNGTGATTGCCATGGTCAACGGATATTCCATCGGTGGAGGCAACGTGCTCAATGTGGTGTGCGACCTCTCGATAGCGTCAGATAATGCCCGCTTCGGACAGACAGGCCCGAAAGTAGGCAGTTTNGACGCCGGTTTCGGTTCAAGCTATCTCGCCCGCTGTGTTGGGCAGAAGAAGGCNCGTGAGATCTGGTATCTCTGCCGTCAATACACCGCCGAGGAGGCCCTCGAAATGGGTATGATCAATAAGGTGGTGCCGTTCGACAAACTCGAGGAGGAGGTGGTCGACTGGTGTCGCACCATCATGAAGCGCTCTCCTCTCGCCATCCGCATGATCAAGCGTGGCCTGAATGCCGAACTCGACGGACAGGCCGGACTCATGGAATTTGCCGGCGACGCCACACTCATGTATTACCTTATGGATGAAGCGCAGGAGGGTAAGAACGCCTTCCTTGANAAGCGTGATCCCGACTTTGATCAGTTCCCGAAATTCCCCTGATGTCATGAGGTTTTCATTCGCGCCATATCTTCTCCNCTTCAAGGAACCGGGTGGCACCTCTCGGGGTGTGATGACCGAGAAACCTACCTTTCTCGTCAAGGTCTTTGACGAGAATGACCCCTCTCACTTCGGTATNGGTGAGGCAGCTGTGTTTCCGGGTCTCTCTCCGGAAGCCGACGGCAATTATGTGTGGAAACTCACTGAGGTGCTCGCCAACGTAGCGATAGGTAAAGCCACTGATCTCACGCGTCATTCATCCATACAGTTCGGTCTCGAACAGGCTATTCTCGACTATAGCAACGGCTGCAAAGGTATCTATTACCCTACCCCTTTCGTGCAGGGCAACTCCGCCATTGAGATCAACGGGCTTGTATGGATGGGTGATTTCGACAAGATGATGGAGCGCGTAAAGGAGAAGATCGAGGGTGGATTCAGATGCATCAAGCTCAAGATTGGAGCGATCGATTGGGATAAGGAGGTGGAGATGATCACCACCATCCGGAAAAGCTGGTCGCCCGAACAGCTCATGATACGCGTTGATGCCAATGGTGCGTTCACTATGGATAACGCCCTCCCGCGCCTCAAAAGATTGGCCGATCTTGGAGTACACAGCATCGAACAGCCTGTAAAAGCAGGTCAGCCGGAAATGATGGCCTTCCTCTGCAGTGTCTCCCCCCTCCCCATAGCCTTGGATGAGGAACTGATCGGAAAAGGCACCACGGATGAACGGCGTGAGATGCTCGACATCATCAAGCCGGCCTACATCATCCTGAAGCCGGCCCTATGCGGAGGCTTCTCCGGAGGTGAGGAATGGATATCACTGGCTACGGAACGNGGCATNGGATGGTGGGTTACATCTGCGCTTGANTCGAACGTAGGATTGAATGCCATAGCACAATGGACGGCNGCTATCGGAGCCTCCGGACCTCAGGGACTCGGCACAGGNGGTGTATTCACCGACAATTTCGAGACNCCCGTTTACCTTGAAGGTGACCGGCTACGGTTTGACCCCGCCCGCCCCTTTGATCATGCGCAGTTCGCCGACCTCCGCTGGCATCTTTGAAAATATGATAAGCCGATGGCTCATCGATATCATCTAAACGACACACCCCCCGACAATGGAATCCCATCGTCGGGGGGTGTGGTATATCTGAATTACCGAAACGGTAAGTGAAGTCAGTTGTTTATCTCAGGTTGATGAGATCGCCGTCGTCAAATCCGGTCGACACATGGCGGTCGCCTATGAAGTTGCCGATTGTTTCGTCGTTCGAGGCAAGGATCTCCTTGAGAGCCTCCGCTACCTTTGTCTGAAACTCCTCCCAGTCGTCGGGACTCCACTCCTCTCCTGAGAATACAATTGCATTATCCTCCGGTTCATAATCCATGTCGCAGGCCCAGTCGGAATCAGCCTCATCATATTCCTCCGCACCGGAAAGATACACACAGAATCCTCCGTCGGCATCCTCATACATTCCGAAATACAATCCCTCGATCTCCTCCGGAATCTCATTCTCCTTTGCCATGGAAGATATCCATTGCTCCAATTCTGGTTTCACATTCTTATCCATTGCTATTCTGTTTATATTGTTTATATTCGTCGGAGGATATCAGTGGCTACCCCCAGATTTGTTAATTATTTCCAAATTTACAAATATTATCCGACAATACAAACTTTATCAGGAAATTTCCGGTGGCAAACCGGTATTTTTCGGTCTGCACCTGCGAATTTCATAAATCTACCCCCGTATTTATCCGAATTTGAGGAGCTTCAACCGAATTTGGAGATTTTACGGAGCATCGGCTCATTGAGGATCTTGATGCGACGTCCATCCACAAGAATCAGCTTCTCGCTCATGAAAGTGGTGAGCGTGCGGATTGCGTTCGAAGTCGTCATATTGGATAGATTGGCGAGATCCTCACGGCTCATGTAGATCTTCAGAGTGGCCTCGTCATCCTCCAGCCCGTAATTGTCGGCAAGAAGGAGAAGGGCCTCCGCAAGACGTCCGCGGATATGCTTCTGAGTGAGATTTACGATCTTAGTGTCAGAACCTCCGAGATTTCTCGATAGCTCATGGATGAAAAAGAAAGCCAGATCATTGTTATGTCTTATCAGCTCCTCCACAATCTTCATGGAGATGCAGCCCAGCACCGAAGGCTCTATCGCCTGACACGACGACACATAATTCTCGTTGGCGAAATAGGCCCGATAGCCGAAATACTGCACGGGACGGTAGAGACGCAGGATCTGTACCCTGTCTCCCACTCCGCTCTTATACATCTTCACCTTTCCCTTCAGAAGACACCATAGGTTTTCCGGCTCCTCCTGCTCGGCATAGATGATCTGCCCCTTCTTATAATGAAGGATCGTGAAGTTATCGGTCACTATCCTTTTCTCCTCCGCACTGAGGAGATTCCATAATTCCGATAGATCTTCACTGATGATATGTTCCAGAGTACTCTTTTTTATCATGAAGTCAGCCAATATGGTTATGTAGAAAGCGAAATTGCCTCGACCTGAACCTCGAAGTCTGAGCAATATCAACGATTTTATGTTTCACAACACAAATTTATAACATTTTTTTGTAACATAAAAGTTTTCTTGTTAAAGATTTCCCGAAAGAGGGTCTTTTCCTTATTTTATAGGGCGTAATCCGTCAAATCAGTCGTCGCAGTAATGACGTAGCACTCTTCGGTAGGAATTGAAGATCTTTGATTTCGACACGAAGCCCACATACTTCCCGTTGTCAACCACGGGGAGATTCCAGGCATTGGTCTTGTCGAATATGCGCATCACCTCCTCCATAGGTTGCGAAATATCTATGCGGGCCGGCGGCATCGACATGAAGCGGGTCACGTGCATCTTCTTNTAGAGGTCGGGCCTGAACATGATGTTGCGTATATCATCGAGAAGCACCACTCCCACAAGCATCCCGCTCTCATCCGTCACAGGAAAGAGATTGCGGTTTGAGGTGGCGATGATATCCACCACCTCCTTGAGGTTCATCTTTGGGGAAACTGTCTTGAAGTCCCGCTCTATCACATTATCGATTTTCAGAAGTGTCAGCACCGCCTTGTCTTTCTCATGAGTAAGGAGNTCNCCCTGCTTCGCAAGACGCATGGTATATATACTGTANGGCTCGAACACCCTTATNGTCATATACGACAGTGTCGACACTATCAGGAGNGGAAGGAAAAGATCGTAGCCTCCTGTCATCTCCGCAGTAAGGAAGATAGCCATCAANGGGGCATGCATCACCCCGCTCATCACTCCGGCCATTCCCAGAAGNGTGAAGTTCTTGTTGGATATCCCCACTCCNCCCTCGAAGAGNTTGTTGAGCACGAANGCNAAAAGGAATCCGAGAAGCGCCCCGACAAAGAGTGAGGGGGCGAATGTGCCACCCACACCTCCGGCGCCGTTNGTGGCCGACGTGGCAAATACCTTTGTCAGTATCACCGCTCCGATAAATGCGGCTATAAACCATATGCTGTCACGGTCTACGTAGAACACTGTCCCGTCGAGTACACTTGAATATTCCCCGCGAAGCAACGTATTGATGGCGTCGTAGCCCTCGCCGTAGAGGGGTGGGAAAAGGAAAATNAGACCNGCNAGAATCACNCCCCCNATCGTTATCTTNAGCCAAGGCTTTCCTATACGTCCGAACATCGACTCCATCATAAACATCGCCCTNGTGAAATAGAGCGACGCGAAACCACACACTATTCCCAGCAACGCGGCGTAAGGGATTCTCGACACCTGAAACGGCTCGCTCTGCGCGAAGAANAATTCNGCATTATACCCCTCAAGCACATATGCAACCGTCGCACCGCTTATCGATGAGATAAGAAGCGGCATCACGGTAGCNCCGGTCAGGTCGATCATAAGCACCTCAAGTGTGAAAAGCATNCCGGCGATCGGAGCACGGAATATTCCCGCGATACCGGCCGCCGCTCCGCAACCCACGAGGAGCATCAGAAGGCGCGGAGAGAGCCTGAANGCCTGCCCGATATTTGAGCCGATNGCAGCCCCCGTAAACACGATAGGACCCTCGGCNCCCACCGATCCGCCGAATCCGATGGTGATCGACGACGCTATCAGCGAGCTGTACATATTCCGCTTTTTNAGCCTCGACTTTCGGCGCGATATGGCATACAGCACTCTGGTGACNCCATGCGATATGTTGTCTTTCGCCACAAAGCGCACAAANAAAGTCACCAGGATTATACCTACCACNGGATACACCAGATAGAGGTAGTTGGCCGTGGTGGAGCTCATATGCGCCGTGAGCAGATGCGATATCTTATGAATCAGGAATTTCAGCAACTGGGCCGCGAATCCGCATATCACNCCCACAACCANAGCGAGAAGCACAACGAAATTCCTCTCCTTTATATGACGTTCGCGCCAGCTTACTATTTCAAGCCAGAATTCAGTAAATCTGTTGTTTGTTTCTTTATAAGCCACTGTTATTTCTCCATTGTTTCTGAAGTGGACACTCCTTGCCGTCGGAATTNATCTCCCGTAGCTTTTACAGCCCCCGNCCGGTGACCACCGTCTTTACAGTATATATGAGGATCTTGAGATCCACGAAAAGCGACATATTCGACATGTAGATGAGATCGTAGCGTGTCCGCTCCACCATCTGAGCCACATTGGAGGCATAGCCGTATTTCACCATTCCCCACGACGTTATCCCGGGTCTCACCTGATANACCAANGCATAATATGGAGCCTCCTTCATGATCTGCTCGATGAAATAGGCNCGCTCCGGACGTGGCCCCACTATCGACATATCACCTTTCAGTACGTTCCAGAACTGGGGTAGCTCGTCAAGACGNTACTTGCGCAGGGTCCTCCCTATTCTTGTGATGCGTGGATCATCCTCCACCGAAAGTCTCGGCCCGTCGGCCTCCGCATCCGTGCGCATCGTCCTGAACTTATATATCATGAANGGACGCTGTTTGAGTCCTATACGTTCCTGACGGTAGAACACGGGCCCCGGAGAACTNCGCTTCACCAGCAGNGCGAGAACACCATACAACGGTGAAAGGATAAGAAGGGTTGCTACCGACACCACTACATCCATCATACGCTTCACATTCTTNGAAGCCTCGCTCAGCGAGGGGGTGGTAAGATCCACAAACGGTTCGCCGAAGATATCGCTCAGTCGTATTGATGATGTCACATATGAGAAGGTATCGGGCGCTATCTTGATCGGTATGTCAAGATGAAAAAGCTTGTAGAGCAGCAGNAGCACCCGTTGTTCNTTATACAGGTCGGAGGCTATCACTATCTGATCNATATCCTCTCTGCGGCANANCTCCTCCACTTCGTCGAGCTGATACACACGCTCCCCGTCGTCTACATTCTCCTCACCCGGAATCGAGACAAAACCGATTACCCGGCTCCCGATCCTCACAGGNCCCTTGTTGAGCCGGGCGGCTATGCGTCTTGACATCTCGGAGTTCCCNGCTATCAAGGTCCTGAACTCCAGACGGTGCTCCCTGAATAGATCCATGGCGTGGTTGGTGATCAGACACCTCCCCGTGTAGGGAATGAGAAAGAAGAGTCCGATCAGAATACCTATCAGCTCGTAATTGATCTTCCGGTCGCCGGTGCCGTCGTTGATGAGCAACACAAGATATATTCCTGTGGAAATAATCAATCCCGAGAAGAGGGTGGTCACAAGTTCCTGGAGCCTTGATTTCCCGAACGGGAGATTNTAGTAGCCCGACAGCCAGTAGATTCCAAGCGCGCAGAATGGTATGACGGCATTCTCTATGATCAGTTTCTTAGAGAACACGAATTCCATNACCTCGGAATAGTCATTGAGAATGAATCCGCGGCAGATGTTGAAGATAAGGAATGCCGTGGCTGTCGTCAGCCAGTCGCATGCCACATATTTCCACCTCTGCCTCTCTACGGGCAACCTCCCGGGTTTCATCTTATCACCTTTATCACTCCCCCTTCGGAGACCTTTATGATATTGCTGGGGCGAGCCNCCCGTATGTCATCCCTCCTGTATTCGGCCACATAATCGCAACCCTCCTTCACAGTCTCATCTATATCCGGGAATATCGCCGGCGTCTTCTTNCCGCTGATATTGGCCGATGTCGACACTATCGGACGGCGCAGACGNCGGGCAAGCTCNCTCGAATATCTTTCCGACGATATCCTGATTCCNAGCGAACCATCCTCAGCCAGCAGGTTGGGGGCAATCCCTTTCGGGTGGTCGTAAATGATNGTGAGAGGGTCTACTGCCGCCTCTATCAGCTGCCATGCGGCTTCGGGAATNTCATCCACCGTGCGGTCGAGCATCCCCTCGCTGTCCACTATCACGAGCATCGACTTGCTGTCGGCTCTCTGTTTGAGGTCATAGATACGTTTCACNGCGTCGGGATTCGTGGCGTCACACCCTATTCCCCACACTGTATCGGTAGGGTACAGTATTATACCCCCCTTCTTGAGCACTTCGAGTGCCCCCTTTATATCCTCTTCGAATGTCATTTATCCTCTTTNTTTAGTTTTATGGAATCAACCTCNGCGAGCCACATCCGGCCGGATGCATCGGAGGGCATCCTCCAGTCGCCGCGCGGTGAAAGGTTGACTGTTCCCACTTTCGGACCGTCAGGCATGCATGAACGCTTGAACTGCTGGGTGAAGAATCGGCGATAGAATGTTNTCAGCCATTTCAAAACCTCCTCTTTGCTGTAATCCTCGCAGAAAGCCTTGCAGGCAAGCATGAATATCTTCTTAGGTGAGAATGAATTTCGCAGGAGGTGATACATGAAGAAATCGTGCANNTCATATGGCCCTACGAGATCCTCTGTCTTCTGTCCTATCGCATCCTTCCCCGAAGGCACAAGTTCGGGCGATATCGGGGTGTCGACTATATCAAGCAGTATCTCCGAAGCCCTTTCCCCGAACTCACCGGCAAACCATTTCACCAGATGCTTCACAAGAGTCTTCGGCACTGACGCGTTCACACCATACATCGACATATGGTCGCCGTTGTATGTACACCATCCGAGAGCGAGCTCCGACATGTCGCCGGTGCCTATCACTATCCCGTTCACCTTGTTGGAATAGTCCATCAGTATCTGGGTACGCTCGCGGGCCTGNGAGTTCTCGTAGGTGACGTCATACTTGTCAGGATCCTGACCGATGTCGGAGAAGTGCTGTGCCACAGCTTTCCCTATCGGAATCTCAAGTGCGGTCACTCCGAGTTCCTCCATAAGGCCCACTGCATTGGAATGTGTGCGCGATGTAGTGGCCATCCCGGGCATCGTGATTCCGGTTATACCCTTCCTGTCAAGTTTCAGCAGGTCGAAAGCCCTTACCGTCACGAGGAGTGCGAGAGTGGAGTCAAGTCCTCCCGAAATCCCTATCACAGCGTCATGACACCCTATCGCCTTAAGCCTCTGCATGAGTCCGCGGGCCTGGATATTTATTATCTCCTCGCAGTGCTCTGTGAGCTTTGTGGTGTCGCCCGGCACAAAAGGATGTGGATCTATAGTCACATTAAGAAGCTCATGCCCTCTGTATCTCGCCGCGCTACTCCTCACTAAGGTATATTCCGGAATCCCTGCAACTCCATCGGAGTATGTGGAGTATTTGGCTCTGTCGTTGCGTAGCTTCTCTACGTCGATATCCTTCACAGCCATCGAGGGCTCTGTGAAGAAGCGGCGTTCCGCATCNAGTATGGAGCCATCTTCCGCAATCACGGTATTTCCCGCAAACACAAGGTCGGTCGACGATTCACCCCATCCTGCGGAGGAGTATACATATCCGCATCTCAGACGGGCCGATTGCTGGGAGATGAGNTTGAGTAGATAGGAATGTTTCCCGATCAGCTCATCGGAAGCTGANAGGTTGCCTATGATATCAGCACCGGCCCGCGCCATATTTGTGCTTGGAGGAGCGGGCACCCAGAGATCCTCGCAGATCTCCACACCGAATCGCACACCCTTTATATCAAACATAAGGTGGTTGCCGATCGGCACATCCTTCCCTGAGATATTCACTGTGGAGGGACGCAAGTCGGCTCCCGACTCAAACCAGCGCTTCTCATAAAATTCNCCATAGTTNGGCAAGTGTATCTTAGGCACGATACCGAGCACACCACCCCTGTCCATTACAACCGCGCAGTTGAAACGTCGTGTCCCGACCATTACCGGCATTCCCAACGCCACCACGGTCTCGCNAAATCCCTCATATCCCAGAAGTGATTCAAGCGCATCCATGGCCTTATCCATCAGGAATCTCTGCTCGAAGAGGTCGCCGCAAGTGTAGCCGGTGAGGCAAAGCTCAGGCAATACGAGGATATCCACTTTCATATCAGCGGCATCCGCGATCAGTTTCTTTATCTCCTTGAGGTTGAAATCCACATCGCCTACCTTTACAACCGGCACAGCCGACGCAACCCTGATATATCCGAATTTCTCCATATTCCTATTTTTTTACAAATGTAGTCAAACTTTTTTAAAATTCTAAATGTTTCGCTTATGAAGTTATATTTACTTCTCCACTTTTTAAACTCAGTATTCCGTTATGGCGGGATTTTCCTCCCCTCATGCTGATTACACTTCCACAAATTGACATGAAGAAATTTTTTATTACCCTCTCCTTGGCCCTCGGCCTCATCTCTGTGCCAAATGTTTCGGCATCCTCTGTCGGTGAGAAAACACTCGGCATNGCCGGTGGCTACGCTTCCCATAACGACGGTGGATATGCCAATATGTTTTTTCAGTACACTTTCGCCCCTCATGTGCGACTTGCCCCTGAGATCGGGTATATTTTCCGCAACGATGATAAATCGGCGTTTGAATGTAGTGTCGACGTCCACTTCCCTTTCCGTGTGGCGAGAGCATTCAATCTCTACCCTCTCACGGGTCTTACCCTCAACAGCTGGACATATAAGCATGGAGGACATTGCACACACGCAGGCTTTGATTTCGGAGCCGGTTTCGACCTTTACATGACTTCATCCCTTAAACTCACCATACAAGGTAAATATTCCCTGATGAACGACACAAGCGGCGCATTCATCCAGATGGGTATAGGCTACGTATTCTGACCTCACCAAAGATCTTACCACAAAATANAGACGCCGATGCATTCAGTTGCATCGGCGTCTCTTATGAGTTGTGAAACTTAACGTATAATCAAGTATGTAGAATGAATATTTTACTTCTCCTCTTTATAATACTCGATTGCCTTATGCACTTTGTGCACCTCTTTCACAAGACAGAAAGCTGCGGCCACAGCTGCGGCCTTCAACACGAGCTTTGTCACCATTAATCCGATATGGAGCGCTTTCTCACACTCCTCATGTTTTGTTTCCATAATAATTCTGTTTTGATAGTAATTCTTTTTGATAAATACATCCGGCCGTCTGTTATATTTCCGACCATCTGTAATTACAACAACAGATATTCCAGGATTCTCTCCCCTTAACAATCTTTAAACTTCAGCCTTTCACCACCCTATTCACCACCCCTTAATAAACGTCGTAATCACAAAATAAACGTCATAATCACAATTAAACGTCGTAATCATAATCTAACGTCGTAATTACAATCTGACATCGTAAGCACAATCTAACGTCGTAATCACAATCTGTAGGGACGCGATTCATCGCGTCCACATCAGCATTCCCAAAGCACAACATCTATCTAGGGTATATTATAATAGCAGAGCGGCCGNCCAATACTGGCCGNCCGCTCTNNTATNGTAATATCNAATCTGATCAGAGATTGAAGAATGACAGGAAACCGAGCGAATTCTGCACGGCATCATAACAATACTGATAGATGTAAGGCACAAGACCGAAGAAGATGATACCGGCCACACAGAGGCAGAGACCAACCTTCTCACAACGCATCGACTTGAACTCGGCAATCTTCGGCTCCTCCGGGCTGATCCAGATAGCCTTCACCACGAGCAGATAATAGTAGAGCGAGATGATGGTGTTGATCAAGGCGATCAGCACAAGCATATACAGAGCCCANGAGTTGCTTGAAGTGACGGAGGTGAAGATAAGGAATTTGCTGAAGAAGCCTGCGAAGGGNGGNATACCNGCGAGCGAGAACATCGCGAGTGTCATCGAGAATGAAAGCCAGGGGTTAGTCTTGTGCAGACCGCTGTAATCATCCATGTTGATCTTACCGCTGTTCTCCTCGATAGTATTGATCACGGAGAANGCTCCGAGGTTGCTGACAATGTAGACAAAGATGTAGAACATCATCGAAGCNAGACCGAGACCGTTTACTGCCATAACACCNAGCATGATGTAGCCGGCCTGAGAGATNGANGAGAANGCCATGAATCGCTTCATGTTCTTCTGGCGGATNGCGAAAAGGTTACCAATTGTGATNGTNGCGATAATCACCGCATACATCATCCACTCCCAAGCATCGCTGTATACAGCACCGAAGCACTGCACGAATATCACGAAGAATGCGAAGGCTGCGGCTCCTTTCGAGATTACTGAAAGATAGCTGGTCACTGCTGTAGGCGCTCCCTGATATACATCAGCTGTCCAGAGGTGGAAAGGAACAAGCGAAAGCTTGAAACCGATACCTGCGATGACAAACGCAAGAGCCACGAGAAGCATACCGCTCATCTCACCCTGAGAGATGTAGATGGCAAGATCTGAGAAGTAAAGCGACCCGCCGGAGAAAGCGTATACGAACGACAGACCCACCAGAAGGATAGCTGAGGAGAACACGGCCGTCATGATATACTTGATGGCTGCCTCATGACTCTCATAGTGACGCTTGTTGAAGGCGACAAGGGCGGCAAGAGGAAGAGAAGCTGACTCCAGGCCGATGATGAAGAGAAGCATATGGCGTGCCGATACCATGAGATACATACCGAAAAGGGTCACGAGAATCATCTCATAGAACTCACCTTTGCGGATAGCTACCTCATCGCTGTTAACCCACTTCGCGCTCTGGAGGAACACGAGGAAAACACCCACATTGAGGATAGCTTTGATAGCGTTGGTGGCGGTGTCGTTGATATACATCCCACCGAACACCTCTTCACAGCTGGCAGGCACGATCCAGATGGCGATTGTGCCCAGCGCGAAGAGTATGGTGGTTAACGGTGTCAGGATCCGCTTCCCCTTTTCATTCGAGAATGTATCGAACAAAAAGACCAGCATGAAGATTCCCAGTACGATGAGCTCGGGAATCATTGATCCGAATTGAGAATAGTCCATTGTTGAAATTCTTAATTATTTTTTATTCAATACAATTCATTATATCGCATTCTGGATAGCCGCGATAATGGGCTTGAAGCTGAACCTGATGGTCTCGTTGATCCAGTTGGGGAAGCAACCGATACCTGCGATACACACTATCAGTGTGACGGTGGCCACACGCTCAAACCAACCTGCGTCGGTAAGTTCGAGGTGATGCTTATCCTGTACAGGACCGAGAAGAAGCTTCCCGACAACACGGAGGATATACACGGCGGTGATCACGATTGAACAGGTGGCTGCTATCACGAAGATGCGGTGGAAGGTGTCGGCATCCTGGAACGCTCCGAAGAAGATGGTCATCTCGGCTACGAATCCGGAAAGACCCGGCAGACCGAGCGATGCGAAACCGGCGATCATCCAGCATACACCCAGATAGGGCATGATCTTCATAAGACCACCCATCTGACGGATGTCGCGGGTATGGGTTCTGCCGTAGATCATACCGATCAAGGCGAAGAAGAGGGCTGTCATCAGACCATGTGAGAGCATCTGGAGGATAGCACCTGTCATTGCTGTGGTGTTGAGCATGAGGATGGCAAAGAGCACCATACCGCAGTGCGACACCGAAGAGTAGGCGTTGATATACTTGAGGTCGGTCTGCACACATGCCGAGAACGCACCGTAGACGATGCTGATACCGGTCAGGATGATGAAGATCCATGCAAGCTCATTCGCGGCCTGGGGAAGAAGATAGATGGCGATGCGGAAGCAACCGTAGCCACCGAGCTTCATAAGCACACCGGCGTGAAGCATCGACACCGCTGTCGGGGCGCAGGCGTGACCGTCGGGACTCCATGTGTGGAAGGGGAACATTGCACCGAGCACGCCGAAACCTACGAAGGTGAAGCAGAAGAGCATTCTCTGCCATTCCGGAGCGATCTGTGCCGACTTGGCTATCTCAAGGATATTCCATGTCAAGGGCTGTCCCTCGGGAGCGCTGTGCCAGTAGATACCCATAAGGCCGAGCATGAGGAATGCTGAGCCTCCCATAAGCATAAGGGTAAGCTTCATCGCCGAATACTCCTTGCGTCCTGTGCCCCATACTCCGATAAGGAGATACATCGGGATAAGAGCCACCTCATAGAACATGAACATGGTGAACATGTCGATGGAGATAAAGAAGCCGAACACACCGGTGCTCAGTAGAGCGAACCAAAGGAAGAAGTTTTTCGGAAGGGGTGAGATCTTCCATGAGGCGAATGTACCTGCGAAGACAATCACAGCCGAAAGAAGAAGCATAAGTACGGAGATGCCATCTACACCTACTGCAAGATGGATGTTGAGCGGTGCATACCACATCCAGCTGCCGGTATAGAGCATTTCATCGTCGACTCCTGCAGCGCGTAGGCTGAGGAAGTCGCAGCAAAGCCATATGGAAAGTGCGAGAAGCACTGTGGAGCAGGCCACCATCACCGTGCGGATTGCATTCATACTGCTGTTGCGGCACAAACCCAATCCGGCCATCATGATGACGGGGATCACTACAAACCAGATTAATATATTACTGAACATAATCTAAATCGTTTTATGCGTTACGCGTAAGAAGTATGAATGTTAGATGAGGCAAAGCCATGTGATGGCCGCCAGGATGACTGCGCCGAAGAAATACCAGAGCACATAGGCCTGAATAGAACCCGACTGCATCCCGCGGATAGCATACGATGCTTTCTGGGTCACTGTGGCCATTGCGTCCATGGTCGCGTCGATTACATGACGGTCAAACCATGCGATGCTCTTGCAGATGATGCCGAAGATGATCTTGTGGGTGATGAACATGTAGATCTCGTCCCAATAGAATCTGCGGTGGGCTGCCTCCCAGAGGGTGGGCCACATATTCTTCATCTTGGTAGGAAGCTCGTTCTTCTTCATATACATCTTCGCTGCAAGTGCAATTGCAACGATCGCTACGATAAGGCTGGTGGCTGCCACAGGAAGTTCGATGTGGATATGATAGGGAACGCCGTTCCAGGTGACGAATTCACCGAAAGGTACCCATCCGGCACAGATTGAAACGGCTCCGAGGATGATGAGCGGAAGCGACATCTGCCAGGGACCGTCGTGCGGTTTGTGCTCTTTGTAGTGGGGATTCTCCTCCCACCAGAAGATGAGGAAGTAAAGACGGAACATGTAGAAGGCGGTCAGACCGGCTACCATTGTCATCCATGCGCCCCAGAAGAAGTGGCGGCTGAACATAGCGGCGAGCATCTCATCTTTTGAGAAGAAGCCTGCGAAAGGCCAGATACCGGCGATAGCGAGACAGCCGATAAGGAAGGTCCAGTGAGTGATAGGCATGTATTTGCGCAGACCACCCATCGCTGTATAGTCATTGGAATGTACGGCATGGATCAGACAGCCGGCACCAAGGAAGAGAAGCGCCTTGAACATCGCATGAGTGAACAGGTGGAACATACCGGCCATATATCCGAGGCCGGAATAGTGTACACCCTCTACGGGAAGGTCGTAGGCACATCCGAGAGAAACCATCATGAAGGCGATCTGAGAGATGGTCGAGAATGCGAGCACACGCTTGATATCGATTTGTGCGCAAGCCACAACCGCTGCATAGAATGCTGTGATCGCGCCCACGACGCATACAAATGTGAGTGCTGCATCAACTACACAGTACACAGGGAAAAGACGGGCCACGAGATAAACACCGGCCACAACCATTGTCGCTGCGTGGATAAGAGCCGACACGGGAGTAGGACCCTCCATAGCGTCGGGGAGCCAGATGTGGAGAGGGAGCATCGCCGATTTACCCATACCGCCGGTGAAGATCAGCACCATCGCCCATGTGAGCAACGAAGCACCCATGAATGTTGCCCCGCCGAACTCCTGAAGCACTCCGCCGGGATTGCTTGTCATGGCGATGAAGTTGAAGGTATCGGTGTAGTAGGAAAGGATAAGGATACCGATGAGGAATCCGAGGTCGGCGAAACGGGTCACGATAAATGCCTTCTTAGAAGCCGACACTGCCGACGGAAGCTTGTAGAAGAAGCCGATCAGCAGGTAGGAGGAGACACCCACAAGCTCCCAGAAGATATACATCTGGAAAATGTTGGTGGCAACCACAAGACCGAGCATAGAGAATGTGAAGAGCGACAGGAAGGCATAATACCTCTGGAAGCCCGGCTCATGCTCCATATAGCCCCAGCTGTAGAGATGCACCATGAAAGAGATCGTGGTGATCACAATAAGCATAAGGGCCGAAATCGGATCGAGAAGGAATCCGATGTTCACTACGAGTGTCTGCGTGAATGCAAGCCAGGTGACATCAAACACCTGATACTGCTGGCGCACTCCGTCGATGATAAACAAAGGATCGCCGCTGAAATAATAGGTGAAGGCCACGATGTAGGCACATACTGCGGTAGTGCCCAGACCGAGAATGCCCAGGATGCCCGCAAGCTTGCGCGGCATCTTGACACCCCCTATTCCTAAGATCAGGAACATCGTGATGGGTATTGCCAAAATTAAAATTGGAAGTGTAATGTCCATATCTTAGTTCAGTATTTCAGTTTATTTATTTCTGTGATATCGGTGTTGCCGATCGAACGGTAGATATTGATGATGATAGCGATTGCGATCGCTGTCTCTGCAGCGGCTATCGCTATGGCAAACAGGGTGAACACCATGCCGTCCATCGAGCCGGGGAAGAGATAGCGGTTGAACACCACGAAGTTGAGGTCCGCAGAGTTCAGCATCAGTTCCAGCGATATCAGGATAGCCACAAGATTCTTACGGGTGATGAATCCGTACACGCCGCAGGTCAGCATTATGACGCTGGGCACAAGATACCATAACATACTTAAATCCATAGCAATCATTCTTTACGGGCAATTGTGACGCCTCCGATTATACATGCGAGCAGCAATACGCTTATCGCCTCGAAGGGGAGAAGATACTGGAAACGGTCGCTTCCAGTGAAGGCCTCTCCTATCTCATGCATGGTGATCGGGGTCCCGGCTTCGATACACTCCGAGAGTGAAGCGCCATGAAGAAGGGGCATGTAGAAGATGGCGAGGAGAAGAAGTATCCCCCCGGCCACTGCGATGCCTCCCCCTATCTTGCGTCTGTGGGAGTCGATCACGCCGGTGCGGTCGTTAGGTTTGTGGGTCAGCACGATGGCGAATACGAAGAGCACCATGATGCCGCCGGCATACACAGCGATCTGCACTGCGCCAAGAAACTGATAGCCCAATTGGAAATAGATCACGGCGGTGCTGAGTAGCACGAATAGAAGGTAAGTCGCGGAGCGCAGGATCTTGCGCGTCGTCACCGTCTTTATGGAAAATACCACAATGGCGATGGCTGCCACGAAATACACGATAATACTTCCTACTGAATCCATTTTATTATTTGTTATCTTTATTATCCTCTTTCGGTGCCTCTGTAGTGCCGGCCGGTGCCTCAGGTTTCGGAGCTGCTGCCCCACCCTCGGCAGCTGCCTTGGCCGCCGCCTCTTTCTCTGCTTTGATCTTGGCAGCCTTGGCAAGAGCCTCTGCCTTGATCTTGGCAAGTTTCTCCGGATCCATAGCAGGTTTCGGCGCGGGTGCCGGAGCATCGTCAGCAGGTTCCGGACGATAGTTGAGCTGCTTGATCAGTGCGTCGCGTGTGAAAGTAGCCTGCTCGAAATCGTTGCTGAACTCAAGAGCATCCTGCGGACATGTTGTGACGCAGAGCATGCAGAAAGTACAGCTTCCAAGATCGTACATGTACTTGTCAAGCTTACGCTTCTTCTTGCCGTCCGGAAGTTCCACCATCTTGGTCGTCAGCTCGATCGTGCCGTTCGGACAGTTCATCTGGCAGATGCCGCAGGCTATGCACTTGTGATGCCCCTGTGCATCATACTTCAGAGTGAGCTCTGCCCTGAATCGGTCGGCTATCTTGAGCGACCCTCGGTTCTCCGGATACTGCTCGGTGATTTTGGGCGTCACAAGCTCCTTACCTGTCACGGCCATACCGTCGACCAGACTTTTCAAGCCTTTGCCGACTTCCGAAAAATATTCCTTGATACTACTCATTGATGTATGTTGTTGTTTCTTATTTCCAATTTAATTATCTACCCGTCTGGCCGCCGAGTATGTCAAGCAGCTCTGTGGTGATACCCTGCTGGCGCAGTTTGTTATATTCAAGCTGAAGCGACTCGAGAAGTTTCTTCGCATTGTCGTTGGCCGCCTGCATCGCCATGACGCGCGCTGCCTGCTCCGATGCCTTGTTCTCGAGATTTATCTCCTGCATGGTGGAAAGCACGAACATCGGAAGCACCTCGTTAAAGATGCTGTTGGCGTCCGGCTCGAATATATACATCTTGTTGTCTTCTGTGGATTTTGCCTCCCCTTCGAGTGCCTCGCGGGAGACAGGATAGAGTGGATCGACGGTAGCTACCTGCTTTCCCATCGAGAGATACTTCATGTATACGACCTCCACAACGTCGAACACTCCGTTCTCAAAATCTTTCCTTAGTGAGTTGGTGAAGGAATCAACCGTGCCACCCTCCATCTTGGAGTCGATGCCGGGCACTACAAGCGTCCGCAGATTGTGTTCCTTTAATTTCAAAGAGGCTTTGGCAAGCTTCTTTCCTACTGGCATGACGGTTATCTCCACATCATTGCCATATTTTTCGCGTAGCCGGCTCTTCTCCTCAAGAAATTTCTTGAAGATATTGAGGTTATAGGCCCCGCAAAGGCCGTCGTCGGTGCCATAGACCACTACTCCCACTTTTTTCACCTCCCTTTCATTGATCAGGGGGGAGTTGAAATCCATATTCGTATCCAACAAGTGACCCATT
>JAAVDU010000057.1 GCA_014801605.1 Bacteroides sp. | reverse complement strand
CTTCCCACTCGGGCTCACCGTTGAGAGCACCAAGAGCAGAACCGCGGATGATAGGAGTCTCGTCGCCATCATACTCGTACTGAGCGAGAAGATCGCGCATATCCATCTCAACGAGCTCAAGCATCTCCTCATCGTCAACCATGTCACACTTGTTCATGAAGACAACCAGACGAGGAACGTTCACCTGACGGGCGAGAAGGATGTGCTCACGAGTCTGGGGCATCGGACCGTCAGTAGCAGCAACTACGATGATAGCACCGTCCATCTGAGCAGCACCGGTAACCATGTTCTTCACATAGTCAGCGTGACCCGGGCAGTCAACGTGTGCATAGTGACGATTAGCTGTCTGATATTCTACGTGAGCAGTATTGATAGTAATACCGCGCTCTTTCTCCTCGGGCGCGTTATCGATTGAATCGAACGAACGAAGCTCGGAAAGACCCTTTTCAGCAAGCACCTTTGTGATGGCTGCAGTAAGCGTGGTCTTGCCATGGTCAACGTGACCAATTGTACCGATGTTTACATGCGGTTTGGTTCTTTCGAATTTTTCTTTAGCCATAAGTTTTGCTAGTATTATTTAGTTTGAATTTTTTCCTCTTCGGTCGAGGAGAGTTGGAGCCAATGGCGGGATTTGAACCCGCGACCTCTTCCTTACCAAGGAAGTGCTCTACCCCTGAGCTACATGGGCANTNTGGANCGGAANACGAGGNTCGAACTCGCGACCCTTAGCTTGGAAGGCTAATGCTCTACCAACTGAGCTACTTCCGCATTTTTCATCTCCAGATGAATTGTGGGCGAAGATGGATTCGAACCACCGAAGGCATAAGCCAGCAGATTTACAGTCTGCCCCATTTGGCCACTCTGGTATTCGCCCTTTTCAAGACTCCCTCGCGGCCTCTGCCGTAGGTCATTCCCGAAATCGAGTGCAAAGTTACACGTTTTTATTTTACCCTCCAAATTTTTCAGCAACTTTTTTCAAAAAAAATTGCATTATTTTGAACCCTNCCNGGCTTAAACATCGCAAATGCGTTAAACATCAAAAACTTACANATTTCACCGCCAGAGACGATTTTTTCGCCCGAAAACCGCATTCAAAACCCTACATGGAGCCATCAGCACTCCTCTCCCCTNCCCTANCGCTGCGGAAAGAGTTTCATTTTTTCTCACTCTTCAAGATGAGCGGAGGAGCCTCGACCCGCTGTCGAAGCTCCTCCGTAGAAGATAATCCTGCCAAAAGAGGGGAGCGATCACTCTACNGTGACCGACTTTGCAAGGTTTCTCGGCATATCCACATCCTTCCCCTTATTGATGGCTATATAATAGCTGAGAAGCTGGAGGGGTATACTGGTGATGATCGGNGTGAGACACTCCGGCATATCNGGCACCTCAAGCACATGATCGGCAATATTGCGGATCACGGTGTCGCCTTCAGTCACAATGGCGATGATTGAGCCTCCGCGGCTCTTCACCTGCTGCACATTGCTTACTATCTTTTCATAGAGATGATCGTTGGGAGCGATTATCACGCTCGGCATCTCCGTATCGATAAGGGCTATGGGCCCATGCTTCATCTCGGCAGCCGGATAACCCTCGGCATGAATATATGAAATCTCCTTAAGCTTGAGAGCTCCCTCAAGCGCCACAGGATAGCTGTAGCCACGGCCGAGATAAAGGAAATTACGTGCGTATGTATATATAAGGGAGAGACGCTCTATCTTATCGGCCAATCTGTCGATCACATCCTTCACCTTCTCCGGAATCTCGAGTATATGACGCCCGAGCTCCTCCACCTGTTCACTTGTGAGAGTCCCCTTCTGCTGACCGATAGAGACGGCAAGCATAGTGAGCACCATCACCTGCCCGGTGAAGGCCTTTGTGGAAGCCACTCCGATCTCCGGACCCACATGGATATAAGTGCCGCTGTCGGTCTCACGCGGGATAGAACTACCCACCACATTACTGATGCCATACACAAAAGCTCCCTGACGCTTGGCAATCTGGATAGCGGCGAGAGTATCGGCGGTCTCTCCGCTCTGTGAAATGGCGATTACGATGTCGCGGTCGTCGAGCACAGGATTGGAATAACGGAACTCACTGGCATATTCCACCTCCACGGGGATACGGCACATATCCTGGAGCAGATACTTTCCAAGAAGTCCGGCATGCCATGATGTGCCGCAGGCCACGATTATGATCCTTTTCGCATGAAGGAACTTGTCGATATTATCAAGCACCCCGTTGAGCACAAAGCGGCGTCCACCGTCTACCACACGTCCGCGTATACAGTCGCGCAAGGTAGATGGCTGTTCNAAAATCTCCTTCAGCATGAAGTGGGGATAGCCCCCTTTCTCAAGCTGGGATATACTCATCTGAAGNGTGGTGACATCTACACTGCTCTCCTCATTCTCAAGATTAAGGATCTTCAGCGGCTCCCCCCTCTCGATCACAGCCATCTCCTCATCCTTCAGATAGACACACTCCTGNGTGTACTCCACAAAAGGAGTGGCATCGGAAGCGAGGAAATACTCGTCATTGCCGATACCCACCACAAGGGGTGAGCTTTTTCTGGCTGCAATAATACGGTTGGGGTTGTTTTTCTCTATTACGGCGATGGCATAAGCTCCCACCACCTGCTTCAAGGCATTGCGCACCGCGTCGAGCAGCGAGCAGTCGTTTGTGACGCGTATATACTCGATAAGCTGAACAAGCACCTCCGTGTCGGTGTCGGAATGAAACTTACAGCCATGTTGCGTAAGAGCATCCTTCAGCACCTTATAATTCTCGATAGTGCCGTTATGNACTATCGCGAGATTTCCATCCTCGCTGAAATGGGGATGGGCGTTGCAGTCGCTGGGCTCGCCATGGGTAGCCCAACGGGTATGGGCGATACCGGCCTTGGCNTCACAGTCCTTATCCTTGCAGAAGCTCTCGAGATTGCTGACCTTACCTTTGGTCTTATACACATTGAGCTTACCGTCGGGATTCACCAACGCGATTCCGGCACTGTCATACCCACGGTATTCAAGGCGATGAAGCCCCTTGATCAGCACGTCATAGACGTTGCCGTCTCCTATATAACCTACAATTCCACACATATCTGGTATAGTCTTGGTATCCGCCTGCCGAAGAGACAGCACGGATACTGTTTGATGTTTCGTTCGTTTGACCGACGCCGTACNTCCCCCCTGAGGGACGAGAGCGTCACAAATAATTCCGCCGCGAAGAGATATCCATGCGAAGAGATTCCGTCGGCGGATATTCTCCGCTACGGAAGCCGGCGGAGCAAATCAATTTTTGCTTTCTGTTACCTTAGGGGTATACGATCCCCTATACCGATGAAACGATAACCTGCCATTTTTATTGTGTGGAGCTATTGCGCTGTCAAAAGCAAGCAGTGTCAAAACTCATCGCCCAGCGGATTGAGGGCNGAGTCGCGCAGTTTATANAGGAGNTGTTTCTTCAGGGCCGGATCCTCCCGGATCATCTGCGACAGCTCCCAATGATGTCCGGCCTCCTCGCGGAGCAAGGGGGATGTGGCGTCNACATTGGCAAGGTTCCAGGTCAGCAACACAGTCTTTATCTTCAAAGCCTTGAGCTTCCTTACGAGCATCTCATGGTCGGCGTCGCCCGTGATGAGCACCACATAATCAAATTTGCGGAACACCGACAGCTCATAAGCCTCAAGGGCAAACCATACGTCTACCCCCTTCTCCACCACCTGGACTGTGCCATCCTTCTCCATCTCGCGGAGATGCTTATAGTGGAATATGACGTCATTCTCGATAAGGGTGTCCTCAAACTTCCTCTCATTATANAGGAGATGCTTGTCGTANGCCTCCTTTACGCGGAAGCGTCCACGGAAATAGTGTGCCTCGGTGATCTGACAGTTGGCCGGATCCACTCCCTCCGTCACTGCCAGACGTGTGCATATATAATCGAAGAGAGAGCGAACCCTGATTATCGAGCTCTCTATAGCCTTCAGAGCCCGGTTGACCTTTGCATAATAGCCTCCATCGATGAAGACCCCTACAGATAAATATCCTAACATAACGGTTTGTTTTATT
Source organism: Bacteroides sp. (assembly GCA_014801605.1). Taxonomy (GTDB): domain Bacteria; phylum Bacteroidota; class Bacteroidia; order Bacteroidales; family Muribaculaceae; genus Lepagella. Next base: position 8,392 of record JAAVDU010000057.1, on the reverse strand, counting down.
TTTCCTTTTCTGAGCGGAGGTGAGCGGCATAGCCCGGTTATCTCCTCCCCTACATACCTATAATCTATAACCTAATATAGCACAGTATTGTTCGAAACAATGCGGGCCGCACCACAATGTGTGCGACCCGCATATAACGTAATTGAAAAATCAGGACTATCCCCTGTCAGGCAAGCCTGCGGAGAATATCGCAAAGATACTTCCAGAATTCCTGAACCGACGGGATGTTGGCCTTCTCACTCGGGGAATGAATATCCTTCAATGTCGGGCCGAAGGAGATCATGTCGAGAGCGGGCATCTTCTCAAGGAAAAGACCGCACTCAAGACCAGCATGGAGAGCCTCCACTTTCGGCTCGGCACCAAAGAGCTCCTTGTAGCTTTCTACAGCAACAGCGAGCACCTTAGAATCNGGATTCGGTGCCCAGCCTACATAGGCATCGTCGTAGACCACATCACACCCTATCATCTCAAACAGGGCACGCACCCTGTCGGCTATCTCGTCGCGACGGCTGTCGACAGAGGAGCGCTGATGCACTGTGANCACTATCTCATTGTCGCCCTGCATCTTGATAGAGGCAAGATTGCAGGANGTCTCCACCAGACCCTCTACAGCGTTCGACATCCCCTGCACACCGTTAGGACATGCGAACACTGCGGTGATGAGCATCTCGGCTGCTGTGGAATCATAGATCATGCTGTAATCATCCACCCTCTCGGCCGTGAATGTGAAATCGGGATTCTCGGCGAGGAGGAACTCAGCATGGAGGGTATCGCTGAACCGACGCACCTCCTCTTCGAATTCCGCAGCTCGCTCCTCAGGCACACCTACCACGGCCCAAGCCTCACGCGGAATGGCATTGGCCAGGCCTCCGCCGTCGATGGCGGCGAGCTCAAGCCCCTTGTCGAGCCACTGCGACCATATGAAGCGGCAGAGCTGCTGATTGGCATTTCCACGGCCGAGATTTATCTCCATTCCGGAGTGGCCACCCTTGAAATGGTTGAGGTGTACCTTATAATATATATAACCCTCCTCAGCCTCTACCTTGTCGATAGGGAGGGTGCAGATAGTCACCTTGCCACCGGCACATCCGATCACCAGAGAGCCATGCTCCTCCGAATCAAGATTAAGCAGAATCTCACCGCTGACAAAACCGGGCTGAAGACCGTTGGCGCCAATCAGACCCTGCTCCTCGTCGACTGTGAAAAGGCACTCCAGGGGACCATGCACAAGACCATCGTCGAGCAACACAGCCATAGCGGCGGCACATCCGAGGCCGTTGTCGGCACCGAGCGTCGTGCCGTCGGCCTTCACCCAGTCGCCATCCACAATAGTCGTGATGGGATCAGTGAGGAAATCATGCACCTTGTCGCCCCTTTTCTCAGCCACCATATCCTGATGGCCCTGAAGGATTATCCCCGGGGCGTTCTCATGGCCCGGGGTAGCGGGTTTGCTCATCACCACATTCCCCACCTCATCGGTCTTGACGGGTATGCCGTGACGTGTCGCCCACTCCACGAGAAATTCCCTCATCTTATCGAGATGATGTGTGGGACGGGGCACTTTAGTTATCTCATCGAAACATTGCCAAACAAGTTTGGGCTCAAGATCCGTAATTTTCATTGTCGTTCAAATTATGAAGTCGTCGTCAAGGCAACCTCTATTTTTTCTTTTTCTCCTCAGCGGCAAACTTCTTATAAGCGTTTGCCATTCTCGTATGATAACCNCTCTTGGCGTAGCCGGCTCCATTGTATTTCCTCGCGAATGCNGCCCAGTTCTTCTTGCGGAGATCATCAAGCATTCCGCAATTCATTATAAAAGCGGCGAAGAGTTCAAGCTGCTCGAGCTCCGACACCCCCATCAGCCTGACAAACTCATCGATAGAGCTGCAGCCACACTTGCTGTAGTTGAAGCCACCGATCTGAAACATACCCCAGAATGTGCCCATATTGGCAGCCCTGAGATTCTGTTTTCTGGCCTTGACGAGCTGNGTCCACTCCTTGAGGGCATAGCCCGAGAGTCCGGCCGGCACCTTCTCATCTTTAGGNCCGGGGGAGCCCCCCTTGCTTTTGAAACGGTTGAACATCGANTGCTGGAAATTGACCACCGGGACCCCCGGGGCATAGAAACCCTTCATGGAGCTTCCCGCCTCGATCAGNGCCACAGCCTTGATGGCGGCCAGCTCCACTCCAAGCTCCTTTGCCACAAGAAGGAAATCGGCATCGGTGAGCTCAGTGTAGCGTGTGATTGAATCGGCATTCTCCACCATCTCCACAAGCTCGGCCAACGAGGAATCGGCTTCATCGGAGGCCGGCACACCGAACGCTTCGTCGCCGGTCTCGATGATATTCTCAAGCACGCTTTTCTCCCCCTGTTGTGACACGCTCTTCCGGGCCTCCATGCTTAACGGGAGAGAGAGGAGCGTGAGCAGGAGAAGAGAGACTACCTCCAGAGGAGGCTTCATAGTTCAGCTACCTTTTTCAGCACCAGCACGAGATGCTTCCAGAATTTATCTACAGTAGGGATCAGCAACTGCTCGTCGGGGGAGTGTACGCCGGTCATGGTCGGGCCGAAGCTCACCATATCCAGTTCGGGATTCTTGGCAAGGAAAAGGCCGCACTCAAGGCCGGCATGAATAGCCTTGATGGCAGGCTTCACACCGAAGAGCTCCTCATAAGCCTCGGCAGAGAGCTTCATCACGGTGGAATTCATGTCGGGAGCCCATCCGGGATAGCCGTCGGAATGAGTCACCTCAGCCCCTGCGAGCTGGAAATGTGCCTCCACCTGTCCGGCGATATCATTCTTGCGCGACTCTACCGATGAACGCTGTGAAGTGGTGACCTTGATCTTATTGTCACCCTCCATCTTCACGGCTGCGAGGTTGGTGGATGTCTCCACAAGCCCCTCGAGGTCGTGGCTCATGGAATATACTCCGTGAGGAGCAGAATAGAGAGCCCTCACAAGAGCGAGGGAGGTCTTGGAATCTATGCAATATGCCGGACGCTCCACACTCTCCACAGTCATCTGCATGCTGGGCTCGATACCCTTGTATTCATTCACGATAGCTGCGGAATACTTGGTGAGGTAACGCTCGATCTCACCCTTATGGTCGGCGTGGATGCCGAACACTGCCTCAGCCTCACGCGGGATGGCGTTGCGGAGATTGCCTCCGTTGAAGCTGCTCACCTCGATATCCCATTTCTTAGAGCACTCCCACATGAAGCGGGCGAGCACCTTGTTGGCGTTGGCACGTCCGAGATGGATATCGCCGCCACTGTGGCCGCCGAGCAGACCGCTCACCTTCACCTTTACATAAGAGAAATTCTCAGGGGAGAAACTGCGGTTGTAATGGAACACGGCTGTGGTGTCGATACCGCCGGCACAGCCTATAAAGATCTCGCCATCATCTTCCGAGTCGAGATTGATGAGGATCTTACCCTTGATCATATCCTTGCCGAGATTCTGGGCGCCCTCAAGACCGATCTCCTCATTGACAGTGAAGAGAGCCTCCAGCGGGCCATGCTCCAGAGAATCATCGATCATCACGGCGAGCGAAGCGGCGATACCGATACCGTTGTCGGCGCCGAGAGTTGTGCCACGAGCCTTCACCCAATCACCATCCACATAAGTCTCGATAGGATCCTTCAGGAAGTCGTGTTCTACATCGCCGTTCTTCTCAGCCACCATATCCATATGCGACTGGAGCACTACCGTGGGGGCATTCTCATGGCCCGGAGTAGCTTTCTTGATCATCACCACATTACCCACCTTATCGGTCTTGGCCTCGATGCCATGCTTTTCGGCGAAATCGAGAAGATATTTCCTGATCTGTTCCTCATGACAGGAGGGACGAGGCACCTTGGTGATCTCGTCGAAGCAACGCCAGATTAGTTCCGGCTTAAGGTCTTTCACTTCCATAATATTCAATTTTTTGTGTTGTGTCCGGTATTATACTGTTGATTTCCCCGTGTAGCGCGACGTCGGGAGAGATGTGGAAAACCGCCGGCGGGAGGAAATTTTCCCAAAAGTACAAAAAAAAAATCATCCTTACAAACCGGGATGCAACATAACTCCCCGGTCTTACCCTCCCCTCCCCCTCCGCAGCCATTCCGGGAGGGGAGCGGATAAAGAGAGCAGTGAGGCTACAGAGGAGATCGAGCCGAAGAAAAACCTATCTACCTCAATAAAATCGCTGTTTTCTTTTGTATATGCACGTTTTTTCCTAATTTTGCAGATAGAAACGAACTTCGGCGTGCGCATCATCTCACCTCACAGCGTAGCCGAGAGGTGAAAAACAATTAAAAAAAGTGAAAATAACCTTATTGGCACTCATATTTTGCGGAATTGCGCTACTTTTGCTCTCCGTAAGAGTGATCTTCTCGCGAAGCCACTCCTTTCTGACCGGGCACGCCTGCAAAGGTGTACGCGCAGACCGCGGCGGCGCTAACCCCGCCAAAGCCAACAGAACGCAACAACAATAACTTATCAGGAAATAATGAAAAAAAATCTTTTCAGAGCTTCGATGGCAACCTTTGCCCTCTCCATGCTCCTCACAATCCCCTCCTGCGACTCAGCCGACAAGAAGACAGCAGCCACACCGGCTCCAGCCCAGACGACTGCAGAGGCCGGGAAACCCGCCCTTCCCAACTACCGCTATGTAGATCTTGACACCGTGCTGAGCAAATACAACCTCGCCAAAGACTACAATGAGGAGATGCTCCGCATGCAGACCAACATGGAAAGCGAAGTGAAGCGTCATGAGAACTCCATCCAGTCGTTTGCCAACAATATGCAGAACAAGATGCAGAACAACGGCTATCTCTCCGAGGCTTCCTACAAAGCTGACCAGGAGAAGATCACCAACATGCAGGCAAACGCCCAGAAAGCCGTGGCAACTCTCCAGAGCAACTTCGAAAACGCCGCCATGACTGCCCATAAGGCTGTAAACGACTCCATCGAGGCCTTCATCAAGGAATACAACGCGAAGAAAGGGTATGACGCCATCTTCTTCAAAGCCGCAACTCTCTATATCTCACCCGAACTCGACATCACCGACGATGTTGTGGAGGGCCTGAACGCAAAATACAACAAGGTGAAGAAATAATCCTCCCCACAGAGGATTCCACACCTTCCACATGAATAAGGGCGGGCCGGCTCCGATGCAGCCGGTCCGCCCGCTGAATTCAACCCTATGCCACTTCCGGGCGTTACTCTTACAAAAGCATTACCGTAATGATTGAAGACAATATCATAAACCAGGAGGCCAACGAACGAACCGTGCTCGTAGGCCTCGTCACCCTCCGGCAAAATGAGGCGAAAGTAAAGGAATATCTCGATGAACTCGATTTCCTTGCCCGCACAGCCGGAGCAGAGCCGGAAAAGAGATTCATTCAGAAACTCGAGTATCCCAACCCCCGCACTTATGTAGGGAAAGGGAAACTGGAAGAGATACGCCAATATATAGAGGATAACGACATAGGGCTTGTGATTTTCGACGACGACCTCTCACCGAAGCAGGTGTCGAACATAGAGCGTGAGCTCAAGGTAAAGATACTCGACCGTACGAGCCTCATCCTCGACATATTCGCCAAACGCGCACAGACAGCCACGGCACGCACACAGGTGGAACTGGCACAGTAACAGTACCTCCTGCCGAGGCTTACCAGGATGTGGACTCACCTTGAGCGTCAGCGAGGCGGTATCGGTATGCGTGGCCCGGGCGAGACCCAGATCGAGACCGACCGCCGTATAATCCTCGACAAGATATCACGCCTCAAGGATGAGCTCCAGCATATCGACCGCCAGAAGAGCATACAGCGAAAGAACCGAGGGAAGCTCACCCGTGTGGCACTCGTAGGATACACCAACGTCGGGAAGTCGACCCTTATGAACCTTCTGAGCAAGAGCGACGTGTTTGCCGAAAACAAGCTTTTCGCAACTCTCGACACCACCGTAAGGAAAGTGATAATCGACAATCTCCCCTTCCTGCTCACCGACACGGTAGGATTCATACGCAAACTCCCGACACACCTTGTTGACTCCTTCAAATCTACACTCGACGAGGTGAGGGAGGCCGATCTCCTCGTGCATGTGGTGGATATCTCCCACCCCGGATTCGAGGAACAGATCGAGGTGGTCAACAAGACTCTTCAGGATGTATGCGGCAACAATCCGAAACCGGTGATAATGGTGTTTAACAAGATCGACGCCTTCACCTACACCCCCAAGGATCCCGACGATCTCACCCCCTCCACCCGCGAGAATATCTCCCTTGATGAATTCAAGAGCACATGGATGGCCCGTATGGCCAACAACTGCGTTTTCATCTCGGCAAAAGATCGCATCAACATCGACGCACTGAAAGAGATGCTTTACGAGAAGGCGAAAGAGATACACACCGAACGCTTCCCCTACAACGACTTCCTTTTCCAGAAATATGACAATGACTATGATGACGGAGAATCCGGAAATGATGGAGAATCAGCAGAATCCTGACACAGCGCGTCCGCCGCGCCTGCTGACATGGTGGCAGATAGCGGCCCTTGAGAAGCAGGGATGCTCCGCCACCGACTGGGATGAGGTGAGAATCTCCCCCGACACCGACTTAAGCGAGATACGCAACGTAAGGTTCGGAGGACGCGTCAGCATAGAGGCGGGAGCTATCGTGAGGGATGTGCCCGGAGGGATAGTGAACTGTCATATAGGACGCGACGCCGTGATTGAGAATGTAGCCCGCATCGCGTTTGAGGAGGAGGCTCCCTGCGGAGTGGGCACCACGATATGCGCCCTCGACGAGACCGGCTCCCGACCGGTGAAAGCCTATCCCGGCCTCTCCAGCCAGATAGCCACACTCATGGCGAGGGTGCCCAACTGGCTTGAAAACCGTCTCTCCCCCACCTTTCAGGAATTTCTCGACACCAAGATGCCACCCCACTCCATAGGTGACAGGGCCGTGGTGCGCGACTGCGGATTGCTGCTCAACGTCAGCGTAGGGCCTGAGGTAAGGGTCGACGGGGCACGCTCTCTTGTGAACGGCTCAATCTTCAACAATGCCGCTCCCGGGAAGGGGCTCGCATATGTAGGGCAAGGGGTCGATGCCGAAAACTTCATAATAGAGGATGGAGTGGTAGATTCCGGCTGTATCGTAAGAGACTGCTACATAGGCCAGGGGGCACGTCTTGAGAAGGGCTTCACAGCCCACGATTCCCTCTTCTTCGCCAACAGCTCGTTTGAGAACGGAGAGGCTTGCGCCGTGCTTGCCGGCCCCTACTCCGTGAGCATGCACAAAGCGTCGCTGCTCATCGGGATACAGACGGCCTTCATGAACGCCGGCTCCGCCACCAACCAGAGCAACCATATGTATAAGCTCGGTCCCGTGCATTGGGGAGTGTTCGAGCGCGGTGTGAAGACATCCTCGGGAGCCTACGTTATGCTCGGGGCCAAGATCGGGGCCTTCTCCCTCGTGATGGGTCAGCACAAGACTCACCCCGATTCATCACTATTCCCCTTCTCCTACCTCTTCGGCGATGAGAGGGGGGCCACAGTGGTTGTGCCGGGAGCGATGTTGCGCTCCTGCGGACTTATGCGCGACGAGAAGAAATGGCCGGCCCGCGACCGCCGGCAGAAACGCCGTCTGCCGCTGTTCGACCGTATCAACTACAGTGTGCTCAACCCCTATACCGTAGACAGCATGCTCAACGCGATAGACACTATCACGGAGTTGCTGACGATGCACACCGACGACGATCTCTACCTCCGCTATAAAGGTATGAAATTCACCCGGGCGGCCCTTGAGCGCGCCAAGATGCTATATACGGCGGCGATCTACAAATACCTCTCCCTCACCCTCCCCGAAGGGGTCTTCCCCGACAACGACGGGGAGCCGGCAGGTGAATGGGTGGATGTCGGAGGGCAGATTGTGCCGCGCGTAGTGCTTGAGAAAGCACTGTCGTGCGACACTGTGGAGGAAGCGGAATCGGTATTCACGGAAGCCTTCGAGCGCTATGAAGACCTACAGCTCTCCTGGATAGGGAGAAGGTTCGGGGAATGGTGGCGCAGCCGGGCGTCGATCATCCCGGCGGGGGCCGACCAATTCGACACATTTGTGGAAGATGACCGCAACGAATATCTCGACACACTGGCCCGCGAGACGAAGATGCTGGCCCTTTGAGGCAAGATAAATAAAAAAAATTCATAAAAAGCGCCCCACAAGGCGCTTTTTATTTGCGCATTACAGAAAAAAAGCGTACCTTTGCGGCGCTCGCGATGGAGTATCCGCGCGAGGTAGAGAATTATCAACCTATTTATTAACTTTTAATGACTGAATCTAAAGTTCAAACCCCGATTGAAGATTTCGATTGGGATGCCTATGCAAACGGCGAAACAGCTGGTTCG
>JAAVDU010000056.1 GCA_014801605.1 Bacteroides sp. | reverse complement strand
TGCATAGCCCAATACGATGCCCAGGTATTCACACTGAGCTGCCCACCCCAATCTGGGTTAAGTGGCTTTCCGGATTTATTGAGGTATGCTCCGTTGTCATTGAAAGATAGTTCGAGAGCTGGGGTCAGGCTCCATCGTTGTGCGAGTCCGATCTGATATCCGGCACCGATTAGGGCCCCTCCACCCCAGTTGAATCCGGTGCTTCCATCCAGCAGCCACTTAAAGCGTTTGCAATTGTGAGAGATGCTACCTCCGGCATATACGTTCCATCGGTTGCTAATAGTTTTTGTAGCGGTTTTGTCATCTCTATTTTCGGCATTCACGACAAAGGTAAAAGCCATGAGTAGGAGTGATAATGATAATAGTTTTCTCATATTTTATGAAGTGTTATTGTTGGGTTGTTTTCGCAAAATTACAATCGTTGACTTTAACATTCAATAGGGGAACTTTAATATCTAATAAATTTTTACTTTTAGCAAGTGATTTATAATTAATACTTTATAAGTTTAAATATTAAAAAATATCAGTTGTTATATTTTTAGACTTTAACGAAGGTGTCAAATTGGGGCTATTTTTACCTTAAGTCCTTCATAGAGGGGAATGCTTTTGTACAGCCGGGTTATCACATACAGAGTTGATGGTAGGATAGGTATTATAGTTAATTAGATTTCAATTATATTTGCAGATGTGAGTTGGCTGGCTTAATTTTGCAGTTATAATCAAAGTAAACTGTTTCATGAAATACCTCCGGATTATCATAATTTTATTTGGTGTATGTTTGGTAGCATCTTGTTATAACCGTCAGACCCGGAATTCCATGGATGAGGCTGAGGGTCTAATGGAGGCTTATCCGGATTCGGCTTTGCATATATTGATGGGAATTGACACTTCTACGGTAAGGTATGGAGAGGATAGGGCTCGGTATGCTCTTCTGATGTCAATGGCCCTTGACAAGAATTACATTGATACTACTACCTTTGATGTACTTCAACCTGCAATTGATTACTATCTGAAGAGAGGGAATCCGAAGGAAAAGTTAAGAACTTATTATTATCAGGGGCGTATATATCAGAACAGGGAAGATCGTGATAATGCATTGAGTTGCTTTATGAAAGGCCTTGATAATATATCTGAAAACAATGATTCTTTATGTATCGCCCGAACTCTTGTAGCACAAGGCCAAATCTATTTGGATTTCTGCAATGTTGATGGGTATGTAGCTTCACTACTGGATGCATCAAAAATATACAGGAAGAATGCCAACTTTAAGAACCAACTATTTGAGTGTCTCCTTGGAGCCTTTGATGGAACTCTGATATTAAGGGATAAACATCGAGCTGATAGTTTGCTGAATATTTTGCTCATAGATTCCTATTCACTTGATGAGAATCAAAAAAAGCTTTTGCAGGGATGCATATTGGACTATTATATCAAGTTTACAGATATTGAAAAAATTAGATATTTTATCGAATCACAGAGTAGTGCTTGGGCGATAGATACAAATGGTCTTTTGAATCTTGCCAGAGCCTATAATTTATTAGGAGAACAGGATAAGGCGGTAAGTGTGCTTAGTAAGATTAATGAATCAGGATTGCCTTATGATACGATTAAGTATGAGATAATATTGACTTGGGTATACAGAGATCAACATAATTATAAGGATGCCTTTTATACACAATGGGATTTCAGGAATAAAATGGATTCCATTGATGTAATTAAGTTAGAATATAGATCTCGGCAACAAGCTAAAATACATCAACTTGAACTTGAAACTGTCAAAAATAGAGCACATAACGATAAAGTTTTCTGGTTAGGGGTATCTGTAATAGCTGGGCTTGCGCTGATCATTATAATTCTGATATTAATTTTAAGGAATATAAAAGGGAAGAGAGATTTGGCGCAGGAGAAAGCGAAGGTAGCAGAGCTTGAGAACGAGCGGCTGCAATCAGAGCGTGATTTGGCGGAGGAGAAGGCAAAGGTCGCCGAACTTGAAAACGAGCGGCTGCAATCGGAGAGGGATTTGGCGCAGGAGAAAGCGAAGGTAGCNGAGCTTGAGAATNAGCGGCTCCAGNCGGAGNGNGATTTGGCAGAGGAGAANGCGAAGGTAGCAGAGCTTGAGAANNAGCGGTTGAAGGATGTGGCAGAGCTNGAGCGACAGAAAGCTATAACCGCGCAACTGGAAGCTGAGAATATGGCGCATAGAATAGAGACTCTGGAACAGGAAAGCGAGAGTATCAGGAAACTNCTTGATGANGAGAAGGATGTCTCCCCACAGTTGCGTAAGGCCATTCAGGAGCGTATGGCTATGCTGAATGCTCATCTTGCCTACTATATTACCGATAACGAATCACATAACAAGCCTTATGATGAATGGATTAAGGAATTGACAGCAAACCGGGAGGAGTTTATGGATTCCACCCGGCTTGCATTCAAGGCCTCCTATCCCAAGTTTATAAAATACTTTGAGGATCATGGGTTGTCTGTTCAGGAGATCAACTATGTATGTCTTTATGCCATCGGTCTTAATGGTGTAGAGGTGGGACGTTACATGAACCGACCGGGACATATCAACATCAGCAGCACTATCCGAAAGAAGCTTAAAATAGATAAACATCAATCGAATATAGGAGTCTATGTACGCCGACTCAGAGAGTCGCTGAAGGATTGAGGGAGTCAGTTGGGGCGCCAGAGGTAGAGGCGGTCGGAGGGGCGCACTTTCTCAGGNACCGGNGTGGAGAAGCGGTCACCTTTCCTTACACTCTCNACNGGCTTGAGNTCTACACGCAGCTCCTCGATGCGGAAGATGAGAGCCCCGGTGGTAGGCCCCGTCACTACAACCTCATCACCAATCTTAAGCTCTCCGGCCTCCATCTGGAATTCCCCTATGCCTATTTTCGGAAAGTGACGGATAGCCTTGGCNGCGTATACTTTCGTACGGGTGGCNGATGAGCCATATTTAGCACTCCATTCNCCAAGTCTCTGGCCAAGATAATAACCGTTCCAGAAGCCCCGGTTGAANATGCGGCCCAACCGCTCATCCCATTCCTTGACGCGCTCCTCGGAGAAGGTGCCATCGCATACGGCCTGAAGTGCCTCCGAGTAACATTCCACCGCCTCGCGCACATATTCCGGACCGCGTGCGCGTCCCTCGATCTTGAACACCCTCACACCGGCCTCCACCATACGGTCGAGGAAATGGATGGTCTTGAGGTCCTTGGGCGACATGATGAATTTGTTGTCNACCACCAGCTCCTCGTCGGTCTCGCGGTCGCGCACGGTGTAGGCGCGACGGCATATCTGGTTGCACGCCCCACGGTTGGCGCTTGAGTTCATCTCATGTAGACTCATATAGCATTTGCCGCTCACAGCCATGCANAGNGCGCCGTGGCAGAACATCTCAAGGCGCACGGGGCGTCCTTCNGGTCCGGTGANCCCCTCCTCNTCGATNGCACGGTGTATGGCGNCCACCTGATCGAGGTTGAGCTCACGCGCAAGCACCATCACATCGGCCCATTGGCTGTAGAAGCGTACGGCCTCAATNTTGGTGATATTGACCTGTGTGGAGATATGCACCTCCTGCCCGATGCTNCGGGCATAGAGTATGGCGGCGATGTCGGAGGCGATTATGGCGCTCACTCCGGCAGCNTTGGCCGCGTCGATTATTGAGTGGAGAAGGGTGATGTCGGAGTCGTAGACNATGGTGTTTACGGTGAGATAGGTCTTCACGCCGCGTGCCTCACACTGCTCCACNATGCTGCGCATGTCGTCGGCGGTGAAGTTNGCACTCGAGCGGGAGCGCATGTTGAGCCCCTCGATGCCGAAATACACGGCATCGGTGCCGGCGGCGAGGGCNGCGGCGAGCGATTCGTAGCTCCCTACGGGGGCCATTATCTCAAAGTCTTTACGTTGCATATGTCAGAAGAAGATGTCGAAAAAAGGTGTCGGAGAATATCGGCTGTCATCAGCGGGCCAGATAGAATGTCACAGCTCCGAATGTGAGCGATTTCCATTTGATGTCGGAGAATCCGGCCTCCTTCAGGATCCGGGCCATGTCGNCNCGCTGNGGGGCAGCCGCTATGCTCTCCGGGAGATAGGTGTAGGCACGGCTGTCGCCGCTCACCATCTTCCCGACGGCGGGAATCAGCCGGCGNGAATAGAAGCGGTAGCCNATGCGGGTGAGTTTCCCTTGAGGCTCTGAGAGCTCTATTATGCAGAGAATGCCGTCGGGAGCGAGCACCCTCTTCATCTCGCGGAGTCCCCGGAGGAGATTCTCGAAGTTTCTCACTCCGTAGGCCACGGTTATGAGGTCGAATGAGGCGTCGTGGTAGGGGAGGCCGAGGCAGTCNGCCTTTCCGAAGGCTACGAGGCGGCGTTCCGCTTCGGGAAGAGCGGAGAGCTTACTGCGTGCCACATCNAGCATTCCGGAGGAGAGGTCGATTCCTGTCACGCGTGCCTGGGGTAGGAGGGAGTGCAGACGGAAAGCCACGTCGCCGGTGCCTGTGGCCACATCGAGGATATCCACAGGTGGGGCGGGGAGGGCCNCGATGGCCGCACTCAGGGCTTTGTCACGCCAACGGCGATGGAGCCCGAAGGTCATCGCCGTGTTCATGAAATCGTATGCGGGGGCGATGGAGTCGAACATCTCCTCCACCTGTTCCCCCTTCTGTCGGCGGTTGTCGTAGGGGTTCACCCTCTCCGCACCGCTCTTGGAGTCGGTAGTATCATTCATCGTAACGTGGTTGAGGGGTCAGAGATCCTTGTAGAAGGAGCGGCGGCGGCGGTGCTGGCGGTAGTTGAAATATTCCCATTGGCTCTGCACCTTTGCGTTGGTCTCCATCTCGGGGTTTGATTCGGCATATCGGTAGCCGTTCTTGATGTAGTAGGGGATGAGGTCCTGGAAGAGGAGGGCGTTGACCCCTTTGTTCTGAAATTCCGGTTTTACTGCCACGAGCAGGAGGTCAACCCGGTCGTTTTTCCCTTTGAGACCCTTGAGGAGGTGCCACCATCCGAGGGGGAAGAATTTNCCCTTNCTCTTCTGCAGGGCNATGCTCATGGAGGGCATCGAGATTCCTACTCCCACGAGNCGGTCCTCCTTGTCGACGATGAGTGTGACGAGGTCGAGGTTGAGAAGGTCGAGATAAATATTGATATAGTAGTCGATCTGTCGCTCCGTGAGATGGGAGTATTCATACAGGCCGTCGTAGGAGTCGTTGATGAGATGGAAGAGGGCGCGTCCATACTCCTCNTTGATGCGTTTGCGGTTGGTATATTTCAGCACACGCAGGCCATATTTCCTCTTTACGAGCTCCGCTATGCGGTTCATCTTCTCCGGCACTCCGTCGGGGACGTCGATCACAAACTCCACCCAGTCTGACTCCTTCTTATATCCATGCCGCTCCATATGCATGGGATAGTAGGGATAGTTGTAGATGGTGGCCATTGTGGATAGTTCCTCAAACCCCTCCACGAGCATACCCTCATGGTCAAGGTCGGTGAATCCGAGGGGGCCTATAAGCTTATTCATCCCTTTGGAGCGTGCCCAGTCTTCCACAGCNTTCAGTAGGGCGCCCGACACTTCGGGGTCGTCGATAAAGTCGATGAATCCGAACCGGGCCTTGCGGGTATTGTTGCGCTCGTTGACCTGACGGTTGATTATACCGGCTATCCTTCCGGCAGGCTTGCCGTCGCGGTAAGCCATGAAGTATATGGCGTCGCAGAAGTCGAACGCGGGGTTCACCTCGGGCGATAGTGTGGCTACATCGTCGGTCACGAGNGGNGGCACATANTAGGGGTTGCTGTCGTAGAGGTCGATCTGATATTGGGTGAATTTCTTCAGGGCGGCCTTGTCGGGAGCGATGGTCTTTATTTCAATCATTTTGACTGTGGGAGGGGATGAGTGTTATTTGAACGAGAGCCACACGAGGAGGGCGGCCATCAGCATGATGAAGCAGCATAGCAGGATNTAGAGCTGGCTTGAGTTTCGCCTCTCCATGGCNAGCTGGAGATCGGCCACCGAACGGTATTGATGGTCGGGATCCTCGCAACGGCGGGCAATTTTGCGGAGTCGCGGCAGGGTAGTGGGGAGATTGTCGAGCACCTCGTTGAGCACCCGCCCGTAGGAGGCGATATCCTCGCGGGTATCCTGCTCGGANAGGGCGCCCGTATTGTCGTAGCCNACGTTGACGAGTTTCAGATTCTCGTTGTATTCCGTGAAGATTATCATCTCGGGTGTGATCGGCTTGTGCTGCAGATGGTTTTCCTGGATATATTCCATAGCGTCGAGGAGCTGTGTCTGCAGNCGATGCACAATCTTGGGTGTGAGCCGGCGCTCGTCGATGAGGCGCCTGAGNGAATATCCGTAGACGTCGTCGGTGATTATGGCCTTCCCGACGCCGGGGACAATCTCAAGATCGTTNACCATCACGATGTTGGGATGGCAGAGGTTGTATCTCACGTCAAACTCCTTGTCGAGCTTCGCCTGATATTCGGGATTGTCGGCATACTCCTTCTTGAGGGCCTTGAGCATGATCCATTTGCCGTGTTTCTTCACGGTGTAGACGTCGCAGTATTCCTCCTCCCATTCCGGCATGAGGTAGAGGTCCGACCACTTCCCGNAGGGGTCGTCGATCGGAATCCTCTTCTCTTCCTTGCTTATGTATGCTGAGTTGCTGTTTTCGCTCATTGATTGCATTCATGTCCGGCGCGTGGCCTCAGGGGGGCCGGCTGCCGTGGATTAGTTGATGATGTCGAATCCGGTGTATTTACGCAGACATTCGGGGACGATGATCCCTTCGGGGGTCTGGTTGTTCTCAAGCAGGGCGGCCACTATGCGGGGGAGCGCGAGGGCCGAGCCGTTGAGGGTGTGGCAGAGGCGGATCTTCTTGTCGGAGTCGCGGTAGCGGCATTTGAGGCGGTTGGCCTGNTAGGTCTCGAAGTTAGACACCGACGACACCTCAAGCCAGCGCTCCTGGGCGCCGCTCCATACCTCGAAGTCGAAGGTGATGGCGGAGGTGAACGACATATCCCCGCCGCAGAGACGGAGTATATGCCAGGGGAGGCCGAGCTTCTCGAGCAGACCCTGCACATGGTCTTTCATCTCCTCGAGGGCCGCGTAGGAGTTNTCCGGCTTCTCTATGCGCACTATCTCCACCTTGTCAAACTGATGCAGACGGTTGAGGCCGCGCACATCCTTNCCGTAGCTNCCGGCCTCGCGGCGNNAGCAGGNNGAGTANGCGCAGTTCNTNNTNGGGAGCTNNTCGNCGGGNATGATNACGTCGCGGTAGANNTTGGTGACGGGNACNTCGGCNGTGGGGATGAGNTAGAGGNNNTCNNCTGTNNCATGTAGTACATCTGNCCCTCNTTGTCGGGNAGCTGNCCNGTGCCGTAGCCNGANGCCTNGTTCACCACGAAGGGGGGCTCCACCTCAGTGTAGCCCGCTTTCCATGCCTCGTCGAGGAAGAACTGGATCAAGGCTCTCTGCAGGCGCGCACCCTTTCCGATATAGAAGGGGAATCCGGCGCCGGTCACCTTCACTCCGAGCTCGAAGTCGATGAGGTTGTATTTCTTGGCCAGCTCCCAGTGGGGGAGGGCATCGGGGCCGAGTTCAGGCATCGGGCCTCCTGTCTTCTCCACTACGTTGTCGGCGGCCGACAACCCTTCGGGCACAGCGTCGCAGGGGAGGTTGGGGACAGTGAGCAGGAGCTGGAGCATCTTATCCTCACATTCCTGAAGACGGTCCTGAAGCCCTTTGGCCTCACCCTTGATGTCGGCCACACGCTGCTTGGCCTGCTCGGCGAGTTCTTTCTCTCCCGCTTTCATGTGGGCGCCGATAGAGGCTGCGAGCTTCTTCAGCTCGGAGGCGTCGCTGTCGCATTTCTGCTGAAGGCGGCGGCGTTCGGAATCTATTTCAAGAATCTCGGTGATCACGGCTTTGCCGTCGAAGCCCTTTACGGCGAGGCGACGCACCACGAAGTCGGGGTCGGCCTTTATAGTCTGTAGTGTCAGCATCTTTTCAAAAATTATCCGAGAAGTTGTTTTACCTTTTCATTTATGAGGCGTCCTTCCGCACGCCCGGCAAGCCTTTTGGAGGCCACGCCCATCACCTTTCCCATCTCCTTGAGCGAGGTGGCGCCTGTCTCGGCTATGATGGCCTTCACTTCGGCCTCAAGCTCCTCGTCGGAGAGCTGCTTGGGGAGGTATTCCTCGATCACGGCAGCCTCGGCGAGCTCGTTGGCCGCAAGTTCGGGGCGTCCGTTCTCCTCATATATCTTGGCGCTCTCCTTGCGCTGTTTCACCATCTTGACCATGATCTTGGTGGCGTTCTCGTCAGAGAGCTCGCCGTTTGCCCCCTTGGCTGTCTTGGCCTCGAGGAATTCTTTCTTCACGCCGCGCAGAGCCTCAAGGCGCACTTTCTCGCGAGCGAGCATCGCCTTCTTGATATCTTCGCTGATTCTGTCAAAGAGATTCATATCTGTATTTATAATGCGTTTTGTTTTTTATCCTGATTCATTTCTCTCCCTGAGATTATGACCGAGGCAGCATAGTTTCTGCCACAAATTCAGCCCGGGGGAGTTTCAAACTGCAAAAATACTGCAAAAATGCGGTTTTCGCAATTGTGTGGCCCGGTTTTTTATTTAGGAGCCTGCCTGAGCTCCCCCACGATGAGCAGAAGCTCGTCGCGCACGTCGACAGGGAGCTCGATCCCCCTCACCTGTATGCTGCGGCTCCATCCGGCCACATCCTGAGGCAGGAGGGTCATCAGCACGTCGCGAAATTCCTCGGTCTCCTCCGGGGTGTAGCTGTGTGGGTCGCGTCCGCGGAAACGGTCAAGCTCTTCGTCGTCGTAATACACTATCTCTCCGGTGAGGGGGGAGAGATTTGTCTTCTCACACACCATGTGCATGCCACAGCATCCCTCACCCTCCTCCGCAGGAGCGGAGTCGCTTCCGGCAGGTGCGGGAGTGTCGTCGGGAGTGGCCTGCGGAGCCTCCTCCGCGCGACGTTTGCGGTAGTAGACGATATCGGTGATGTATAGCACAATCCCTATCACCACCATCGCTATGAATATCACCAATGCTCCTCTCATAACTCATCCTCCTCCCCTTTTACCACCATCACATCCCCTTCGCGGGTGCAGGTGAGTCCTAATTTCGGCAACTGTTGCCAGAAGCCGGCAAACGATTTCTCCACTACATCGGGGTTGGCTATCCTCATCGTCCCCATGCGGAGGGCAGCCACGGCGAAGGCCATGGCTATGCGATGGTCGTCGTAAGTGTCGACCACGAAGTTGCGGTCGACACTCCATGCTCCCCCCTGCCATTCTATGTAGTCGTCGCCCACAGTGACGGGGTAGCCGAATTTCTCAATTTCGGTCTTGAGTGCATTCAGCCGGTCGGATTCCTTCACTCTAAGGTTGCGCACTCCGGAGAAATGGAAGCGGCAGCCGTTGAACGCGCAAGCCACTGCCAACGCAGGGACAAGATCGGGACAGTGTGACATATCACCGCGTATCCCGTCGGGCATATCGTAATATTTCTGTACCTCCGTGATATCGGGCTCCGGCTCCACCCAGGGGAGCCCGCTCTCTCCATAAAACGACTTCAGCCCGAGATGCAGGAAAAGAGCGGCGGTCTCCGCATCCCCCTGCATCGACTCTGCGGGGGGCACAAGACCTTTGATATATACAGGACGGCTTTGGAAGAAAGCGGCTTCATAGAAGAAGGCTGCCGCGCTCCAGTCGGCCTCCACCGTGAAGCTACGCGGAGCGAGGTAAGTGCCCTCCTTGACGGTGACCCCCTCATCGTCGATAGTGACACCTATGCCGAACTCCCGCATCACTTTGGCTGTCATCTCCGCATACGGGCGCGACACGAGGGGGGTGGTGAAGCGCAGCCGCATCCCCCCGCTCCATGTGGGGGCCACAAGCATGAGGGCTGAGATGAACTGGGAGCTTACGTCACCACGGATGCTGAAGTCGCCCCCTTTGAGGCGGCGCCCGATTATGCGGTAGGGTCCGGCGCCATTCTCCCCGAGAGCCTCGATACTTGCTCCGGCCTGACGGAGCACCTCCAGCAGAGGCGTCATGGGGCGTGAGCAGAGGCGGGGGGTACCTTTGACGATGAAGTCGGCACAGGGTGTGGAGGCCACTACGGCTGTCATGAAGCGGAAGGCTGTGCCGGAGGCGTGCAGGTCGATTGACGGCGACCCGATGCCGAGCCATTCCTCGTTGATGGTGAGGTCGAGCAGGGCTTTCTGTATCACCTTGAGGTCGTCGCAGTCGTTGAAACGTGGGCATGCGCCGAGAGTATTTGCGAAATATGAGGCCACGAGATAGCGTGCTCCTATGCTTTTAGATGCCGGGAGATTGATTATGGGGTATCCGTTCATTGGTGAGAGGGGTGTTGTGTTGCAGGATTTATGCTGTCCGGAGTGTCGGGGCGGTTGTTCTGCCTGAACAGGAGGCAGGCGTCGCCATAGGAGAGGAAACGGTAGTCGAGCGATAGGGCCTCGTCGTAGAGGCGTCGCCAGTGTGGCGTCTCATCACCATGCGTGGAGCCGTCGTCGCCGAGAAATGAGGATACGAGGAGAAGTAGGGTAGATTGCGGCTGGTGGAAATTTGTCACCATTATATCGGTCATTCTCCATCTGAATCCGGGAGCGATCATAATTGCCGTGGAGGCTGTGAGGCTGTCGAGAGAATTGCTCTCCATGTAGCCGAGGAGGGCCCTTAGTGAGGCTATGGTGTCGGCCTCCATGCACTGCGGGGAGTAGGCCTGCCATTGTCCTACATGGAGTGATGTGTCGCCGGCGAGGATGGCGCTTCCGAGCACAGGAAGCGACTCGAGGGTGCGCACCGATGTAGTGCCCACTGCGGCGAGTGGGGTGCGCTGCTCCTTCACCCGGATAAGCCGGGCGAGTAGGGGGCGTGAGATTGTGAATGTCTCGGTGTGCATGGGATGCTCCCCGATGAGATCGGCCTTCACCGGCTGGAAAGTTCCGGCTCCGACGTGGAGGGTGAGTTTACCGACAGCTATATTATGGGCGTCGAGGGCGTCGAACACTTCCGGAGTGAAATGGAGTCCGGCCGTGGGAGCAGCCACCGAGCCCTTGGCATCGGCATATACCGTCTGATAGTCGGCAAGGTCAGATATCTCCGACTCCCTTTTAAGGTAGGGAGGAATAGGTATGAACCCTGCGGCTTCCACTACTGATGCGAAAGTGGCTTCCGGGTTGTCCCATGAGAATTCAATTGCGTGGGCATTCCCCTCCAGGGGCTGCAGGCGTGTGGCGCGGAGTGTGAATGGAGCTTCGAATCCTTCAGGCTGTATCGATAGTTCGAGGGGTCCCGACTTCCAGCGCTTGAGGTTACCTACGAGGCAGCTCCATACGCATCGTGAGCGGGTCTGGAAAGTGAGCACATAGTCGGAGGGGTCGAGCGGTTCGAGGAGAAACACCTCTATGCGTGATCCGGTGGCCTTATGGAAAGAGATGCGGGCGTTGATCACTCTGGTGTCATTGCAGACGAGCGTTGTGGCCGGTGGAAGGAGGTCGGGGAGCTCGGAGAATCGCCGGTGGGCTATGATTCCGTCAGGGCGTGATAGTAGCAGGCGGCATGCGTCGCGTTGGGCGAGAGGATGCCGCGGAATCCTCTCGTCGGGTAGGTTATAGTCAAAGTCCTTTATGCTGATCTCTTTTACCATAAAATTTTCAAAAATTTTTTCTTAGTCTAAATATCTGATTTAAAGGTATATTCAGATAGATGAGAAAAGAAAGTGAAAAATTTTTCCACAAAATTAGTAAAAATATTTGGTAGTTTCAGAAAAAAGGTCTAACTTTGCACTCGCAATCGGGCGATTAGCTCAGCTGGTTTAGAGCGTCTGCCTTACAAGCAGAGGGTCTGCGGTTCGAATCCGTAATCGCCCACCGATAGCAACAATTTAAAGGTTGCAATCCAAAAGAGAGTGAAGCGGAGGCTTCATGATCACGACGGGCGATTAGCTCAGCTGGTTTAGAGCGTCTGCCTTACAAGCAGAGGGTCTGCGGTTCGAATCCGTAATCGCCCACCGTCAAAGTTTAAGATTAATTCTTAATGCAAGAAAAGCTTATCCATCCGGGTAAGCTTTTCTTGCATTAAGGTATATTCTCGGGTTTCTATCATCCGGATNCANACAGCTCCGGGAAGCNACGGTANNNTANCGAGCTTCCCGGAGCTGTCTGTATATATCTATGGCCGGTGAGTCCGTANGGAATCAGTTGGCCGGAGNGGTGAGATATTCGTCGATAGCTTTTGCCGCTTTCCGGCCCGCTCCCATGGCGAGGATCACGGTAGCNGCCCCCGTCACTGCATCTCCNCCGGCAAAGACACCCTTGCGGGAGGTGCGCCCCTCCTCGTCGGCTATGATGCAGCCGCGNCGCGTGGTGTCGAGCCCTTTTGTGGTCGACTTTATCAGTGGATTCGGACTTGTGCCGAGTGCCATTATCACTACATCGCAGTCGATGGTGAAATTGCTCCCCTCCTTCACTATCGGNGAGCGNCGGCCGCTCTCGTCGGGTGCGCCGAGCTCCATCTCCACACATTCCATACCTTTCACCCAGCCGTTCTCATCGCCGATGATACGGACCGGATTGGTGAGCATGCGGAATTCTATACCCTCCTGCTTGGCATGGTGCACCTCCTCCACGCGGGCCGGAAGCTCAGCCTCGCTGCGGCGGTAGACAATCACCGACTCCGCTCCGAGGCGGCGGGCCGTGCGCACGGCATCCATCGCTACGTTGCCGCCTCCCACCACTACAGCCTTACGTCCTGTGTAGATAGGAGTGTCGTAGCTTTCATCGTAGGCATGCATAAGATTGGCGCGTGTCAGGAATTCGTTGGCGGAGAAGACNCCGTTCAGATTCTCCCCCTCTATACCCATGAAGCGGGGGAGTCCCGCTCCNGAGCCGACAAACACGGCGTCGTACCCCTCATTGTCGAGAAGNTGGTCGATGGTGGCTGTNCGCCCTACGATGACGTCGGTCTCTATCTTGACTCCGAGACGGCGTACGGCCTCCACCTCCTTCTCNACGATCTTCTCTTTCGGGAGACGGAATTCCGGGATGCCGTAGACGAGCACACCACCCACGGCATGGAGAGCCTCGAAGATGGTCACGTCATATCCGAGGCGGGCAAGATCGGAGGCGCAGGCGAGTCCGGCCGGTCCCGACCCGACAATGGCCACGCGTCGGCCGTTGCGNGTGATCTCCGGGCGGGGCAGCTCGTCGGCATGGGCGATGGCCCAGTCGCCTACAAAGCGCTCGAGCTTCCCGATCGCCACCGGTTCACCCTTGATGCCGAGCACACANGACCCCTCNCACTGGCTCTCCTGCGGGCAGACACGNCCGCACACACTCGGAAGGGAGCTGTCGGCCGATATCACTTCGGAGGCTCCGGCGAAGTTNTCCTCTGTTATTTTCTTGATAAACCCCGGGATGTCGATATGCACCGGGCANCTCCCCACACATCTCGGGTTGCGGCAGTTGAGGCAGCGTGATGCCTCCAGACGGGCCTCCTCGTCGTTATAGCCGAAGCAGACCTCTTCAAAATTTGTAGCTCTTATCGCCGGGTCCTGTTCTCTCACCGGCACACGTGGGATTCTGTTAGCCATTGCATTTGCAGTTATGGGTTTCGGGATCTGTTTTCGGATTGTTGCGATACATGTTCTGGCGACGCATAGCCTCGTCGAAATCCACCTTGTGGCCNTCAAACTCCGGCCCCTCCACGCATGTGAAGCGTGTCTCTCCGTCGACGGTGACTCTGCAGGCACCGCACATGCCGGTGCCATCCACCATGAGCGCATTAAGGGATACCATTGTCGGNATGNCATATTCCTTGGTTGTCATGGAGGCGAATTTCATCATTATCATCGGGCCGATTATCACGCAATGGTCATANCTCTTCCCCCGGTTGTCGATAAGATCCTTTATGAGGGCGGGCACCATTCCGTGGAATCCTTCCGATCCGTCGTCGGTGCAGAGATACACGTTGGCCACACTTTTCATTTCATCTACATATGTGAAGATGTCCTTGGTTTTGGCTCCTATTATGACGTCGGGTGTCACTCCATGTTCGTGNAGCCATTTTGCCTGAGGGTACACCGGGGCTGTGCCCACGCCTCCGGCCACGAATAGAATCTTCATCTTCCGGAGCTCCTCCGGGGANATGTCGAGAAGGTCGGAGGGTCGGCCGAGGGGTCCGGCCACGTCGTCGAATTTCTCGCCTACCTTGAGGTCGTTGATCTTTTTCGAGGAGAGGCCNATTGTCTGGGTTACTATGGTGACAGTACCTTCGTCGGCATTATAGTCGCATATGGTCAGGGGGATTCTCTCCCCGTGAGGGTCNGTGCGGACAATGAGGAACTGTCCGGGGAGTGCGGAGGCAGCGATGCGCGGGGCAAGGACTTTCATCTCCACGATATTTGGCGAGAGATCGCGCCGGTAGATTATTTCATACATATGATATATGATGTTGGTTTCTGCAAAAGTAGCCAAACTTTGCGACTGATGCAAGTTTTTGAGGTCGAAGTGATGGAGTCGAAGGGGTAGGGGAGGGGTGAAAATGGGGTTTTAGGTCACATTTTGTAGTGCGGATACTGAAAATTTCGATGATGACAACAGCATAAGGTGCCCTTTTGTTTAGCGATTTAAGATTACTAAATATATTTTAACATTTGTTGATTCAATTAACTGTCAGTTTNTTGCGGGGTCAAAAACCAAAAAACATGTTTTAAAACATAAAAATATTTGCACAACGGCGAAAACGNTTGTAATTTTGCANCCGCAATCGGGACGGAAACGAAACGAACGCAGAGAGAACATTGACAACAATGCCACAGGACAAACCGAGACTTAGATTTGAGTTTCGGCCATACAGACAAGACAAGGAGACACGGAACAAGTGACTGCGTCTCCCGTCAATANAAAGCACAGACGTCCGAGAGGTCAAGACAAACAATTTGAAGTAAGTATACAAATACATACTAACAGCGGAGAGTTTGATCCTGGCTCAGGATGAACGCTAGCGGCAGGCTTAACACATGCAAGTCGAGCGGCAGCGGGGGGAGGCTTCGGCCTC
>JAAVDU010000055.1 GCA_014801605.1 Bacteroides sp. | reverse complement strand
GACGACAGGGCTCTTCCCAATATCACCGAGGAGAGCGGCAAGGCTCCCGGAGAGGGCAACAACGCTGTAGCCGAGGATGGCACAACTTACAACTATCCCGACGGTATCGTTCAGGCTACCAACTTCTTCAAGGCCGGTCTCTACAAGACCTACACCGTAGTCAACAAGGAGGATGAGGAGGATATCATTCTCGGTGTCTACAAAGAGGTTCAGGGTGCTGAAGGCGACTGGGTTGTTGTTGACAATTTCCGTCTCACATACTACGGCGCCAACACTACCCCCGAAGAGGTGGAGGAGCTCATCCAGTCAGGCATCATTCCTGTAGCTGAAGCTGCTGTCGAGACTGAAGGCGACAACCGCATCTTCAACCTCCAGGGTATCGAGGTAAGCAATCCTACCGCTCCCGGCATCTACATCCGCAACGGTAAGAAGTTTATCGTTCGCTGATAATCATAAAGGGGGATGGGCCAAGCGGCCGATCCCCCTTCTCATAAGCTATCTATCGGTAAAGTCCGTGTAAAGCATTATATTTTCCGGACTCGATCTTTAAGGTAGAAAAGATATTTGAAGGTTCATTATACGATTTTGATATTTGATTAGTTATATAGTATTCTTTTCATGCCCTTGATGTGAATCAGCAGGTGTGAGCAACTCTCGGGAGGGCAGATGGATCCACATCTCCCCTCCCCTCTTTCTTTAAGTTTGGCAACTTCTTTCACAACTTCTTTGCATAATGCAGGGATTTTGATTATCTTCGCAAATCAAACCTTTTTTATGAAACTGAAACTCGATTCCATATCTATACTGCTCATCGTTCTGATGATGCTCCTCCCCACAGGCAATCTCCATGCCGCTCCCCTCACAAGTGCGGCGGCGAGGGTGGTCAACACATCAATCGGGCGCGACAAGACCCTTATTTCATCTCTGCGCGACCGTTACGGATTCCTCTGGGTTGGCACAACCACCGGCCTCGCATGCTACGACGGCAACGGTGAGAGCGTTTATGCCAATGCCTCCGGGGTGCTCCCGGGATCGGAGGGTATAAATGTCAACTCTATTTTTGAATGGAACGACAATATTTGGTTCGGTGGCAACCGTGGTCTATACATATTCGACCGTTCTACCAACTCGATGCAGAGATTCCCTTTCAAGACAAAATACGGCGTGCAGATAAGCTCTCTCGTTGAGGATATTCAGCAGATGAAGGATGGCAAGATATGGATTCTCACTCACGGGCAGGGGTTGTTTATCTTTGACCCCGCCACCTCCCGACTATCCCAGAACAGCCGTGAAGGTGCCTTCTTCTCCGATATGGTCAGCGATGGCAGTCAGACTGTATATTGCATCACCCACGACGGTTATATCGTAGCTTTCAATCTCGATGGCAACGCTATCCGGAAGGTGAGGCTTCCCGATTTCGTCACCGACAAGAATCCTATATCAATGGCTTTTACCGAAGAGAGGGTATGGATTGCCGCCAACCGCTCCATATTCGCATATACCCCCTCCGACGGATCGGTGGAAAGGATTATTCCCGACACTCATCACGGCATAGCAAACTCTCTTCTCAAAGGGGGTGCCGACCAACTCTGGCTCGGCACCGACGAGGGTATATTCTCCTACCGTTGCTCTACCCCGACCCAAGCACCATCTCTCTCGGAAATCCCTGTGGATATCAGACTCGTGGATATGCGGGTGGCACAGCTATCCGACGACCGGAACGGGGGCCTTATCGTCGTGACCCGCACCGGCATAAGCTTCGTCCCTTTCGACACNTTTGCCGTNCGGCGCGTGGAGACTCCCGACGGTGATGTGTTCCGCACCACCGTCAATACCCTCCTCCCCTCTTCCGACGGAACCACGGTTTGGCTCGGCACTGACCACGGTGTGGCCTCTTANGATGTGAAATCCGGCCTCGTCACCGGCCGCACCCTACCTCTCGGTGCCGACATAATCGTAACATCGCTCGCCGAGAAAGAGAATGCCCTCTGGGTCGGAAGCCGGCATGAGGGGCTTTTCCGCTACGACCTCAAATCCGGAGCCGTCAAAAGGTATGAATACGACGAAACCAAGCCTTACGCTCTTATCAGCAACGGAATCAACGATCTCTGCGTCACGTCGGCCGGTGAGCTATATGTGCTCACAAACTGGGGNATGTGCCGATATAATCCCGATGCCGACAATTTCTCTGTGCTCACCGANACNGAAAACGCTGTCCCNTTCCTCGGAATGGAGGAGGACGCNAAAGGAAGACTTTGGGCCTTCACAGCCACNAATGCCCTCTATNTGCGCCAACCGGGCAACCCACGNTTCGACCTCTTCAGGAGCAACGCCGTCGGTTCGCATGCCGTTAACCTCCTTTTCAACGACCCTCTCGGGCGCCTTTGGGCCGTGACTGCCGGCAACCGCCTCCTGAAATATGATGAGAATGAGGGAGATTTCATTTATTGCGGCTCACCGGCGGCGAAAAGCTATCCTATCACATTTATCGAAGCCGGCGACGACGGAGTGCTCTGGATATCTACCGATGANGGGGTGGTGAGATTNAATCCTGATATCAATGCCGCCGACNGAACCGTACTTACCGATGAGGATGTTTACTCCGTGCATGGCGCGGCCGGTAAACTCAACGACGGCTCCATCCTTTTCGGCAGCCTNCATGGTCTCTGTGAACTCTCCCCTACCCTTGTGGAGTCATCTCACACCGAACGTCAGGCTTTCCCCGTCTCGATCTCATTCCCCTATGCCGACGACAATGATGCCGAACTGCGNCGTCTCGGCCTTGACCGTCTTCTCTACACCATGAAGGAGATAANGCTTCCTTATTCCGACAATACATTCACAATACATTTCGCATCTTCTGTGGCCGGAGGCGCTCCGGGCGTACGCTATCAGTATATGCTCGAAGGNGTGGATCCCTCCTGGATGCAGGCTGCCGGNAGCGATGTGAGATTCTCTCATCTCGCTCCCGGACGCTACCGTCTCCTTGTGAGGGCTGATTCCACTACCGAAGACAGTGCAGTACACACCCTCGGAATAAGAATACTCCCACCCTGGTATCTCTCCTGGCCTGCATTCATCGCATATCTCATTATTATCGCCTCCCTGATATGGCTGGCCGTGATCTACACCCGACGCAAGGTGAAGAAACAGGCTGCCGCGAAGATTCAGGAGATTCAGGTGAGGCAGGAGCGCGAGACTTACGAATCGAAGATGCGTTTCTTCATAAATCTCGTCCACGAGATCCGAACTCCCCTCACCCTCATAAGTCTACCCCTTGAGCAGATAGCCGATTCCGTCAACTCCGGCCGACCCTCCGGCAAGGAGGAGAAGGGATTCGTGCAGTCTATGCAGCGAAATCTCGACTATCTCCTCGGTATCATCAACCAGCTCCTCGACTTCCGTAAGGCTGAACAGGACTCCGAGGTCAGGCTTCTTCTGCAATCCACCGATATAGCGGCCGAAGTGGCTGATATATGTAGCCGCTTTGCACAACCCCTCGCCTCTCAAGGGAAGGAGCTCTCTGTGGAGATCGATGATTCCCCTGTTATGGCTGAAATCGATAAAGAGAAATTCGACCGTGTAGTCATGAACCTTCTCGGCAACGCTATGAAATATTCACAGTCGAAAGTGGCTGTAAGGCTTTCCGCAAGTAAGGAGGGNTACACTCTATATATCTCCGACGATGGTAAAGGTATCCCTGAAGAGGAACGCTCACGTATTTTCGATACATATTACCAGATAGCGGGCGACAATGTGGCTACAGCCCTCGGCACAGGTCTCGGTCTCGCCTACGCTCGCCTCATCGTACGTGCGCATACGGGCGACATCTCTGTGGAGGACACCCCNGGNGGTGGCGCCACATTCATTCTCCGGCTCCCTCTGCATCCCGAAGTAGCTGACGCTCCGGTTGCTACCGTTAATTCCGGAGTTATCTCTAACAATGACCCTGCCTCAGCTTCCATCGCGTCTATGGAGGGTAATGCCGAAGTAACTCCGGGCGATAAGGCTCCCGGTGAGAATGGTGAAGCCGGTGATTCGGTTAAACCGACATTACTGTTTGTGGAGGATAATACCGAACTACGCCTCACTGTAGCCAACACCTTGAAGGACAGATATAATGTAATCGTGGCTTCTGACGGCGAAGAGGCTCTCTCCGCGATTTCCGAGGCTGATGCTGTGGATGTGGTGGTGAGCGACTTCATGATGCCCGGCATGGATGGCGCCGAACTCTGCCGCCGGATAAAGGGGAATATCGACACATCTTTCATCCCCTTTATAATGCTTACCGCTAAGACGGGACTTGAGGCTAAGGAGGAGGCTTTCGAAGCCGGAGCCGACGCTTTTGTGGAGAAACCCTTCTCCATACGCCAGCTCACTGCACAGATCTCCAATATCATAAATACGCGACACCTCTTCCATGAGAAGATGCAGTCGAATGTGAGCGTAAGCGAAACTGTGGCTGAGGAGGCACCTTTCATCAACAAAATGGATACCGAATTCCTTGACAACCTCAACCTTAAGATTCAGGAGAATATTTTTGACGATGAGTTCTCTATCGACAGCATGGCCGAACAGATGAGTATGAGCCGATCTACATTCTATCGCCGTATGAAGGCTATCACCGGAATGACTCCGGTGGATTATCTCAAGAACTACCGTCTGGAGCATGCGACTCGTCTCCTCCGCGAAGGAATGAGGGCCACAGAGGTTGCGTCTGCCGTTGGATTCACATCCTCCTCTTATTTCGCGAAGTGCTTCAAAGCCAAGTATGGCTCTCTACCGAAGGATTTCAATACAAGACAGTAATAATACGGATTACGGATAATCACGGCATCCCTAAAGTGGGGAGAGAATCGGCTTCCCAGCTGATCTCTTTCCACCTTATCCCTTTATGCATATCCCCATTCTCATCTTTACGTTTCACTTCGTAAAGGAAATAATATTTCCCCCTCTCGTCAGGATTCTTCAGAATGGATACATTCGACGTGCCGTAGATACCGCTCCCCTCCGGGGCCTGAAATACAGGCTCCGGCTCTTTTATCCACGACGATGGGTCGAGCAGGTCGGAATCGGTTGAGGCATGAAGCATCCCCAACGTGTGGTATTCTGTCCAGATGCCACTCGCCGAATAGGCCACAGCCACTCGTTTACCGTCTGGCGATATCACCACCTCCGGATTCTCATTTACATATATAGGATAGGCTGTGCGGCTCCCGTCGGGATTTATCCATTGGCGCTCCCACTCATATTCCGGCTGAGATATCATCACCCGCTCCGACTTAAGGGTGTAGGGATCTGCCATCTCCGCGATATAGATACACTGCGTCTCTGTCTCCGTGCGTCGTTTTGGCCAGCCCGACCATAGCAGATACTGGCGCCCGTCGAGCACGAAAGTGGTGGGATGCAACCCGAAATTCCACTCCTCGGAAGTGATAATAGGCCCGTGCAGATTCCATTCACCTTCAGTAGGAGAAGCTGAACTGTTCTCAAGCACATATAGCTGATGGTTATCGGTGTTCGCGCCGTTGTCAGCCTCAAAATATATATACCATTTCCCATCTATCCGGAAGAGTTCGGGAGAATAGATATTACGCATCGAAATCCCCTTGGGCGACCATATATAATGTGGTTCGCTCGACGGAATATCCTCGGGGCTATCCGCCACATGAAGTATGATGGAATCAACGGTCGGCGATTGATAGAGGAAATAATATTTCCCATCTCTCTCCGTCAGATTGGGATATCCCCCCTCCGCAAGAAAGACCTTGCCGCTCTGTCCCTGCTCCTCAGGGCCCGAGCAGGCGCCCATGAGGAGCAACGACAGGAGTAATGTTTGTATCAGGGTTAACAGAAGTCTATTCATCTCTTGTTTCAAGTGTTCGGCATCTCGCTTTTTTATCCTGACACACCCTTCAAAAGCGTGAAATCAGGTCATTTCCTTTGCTGCATGCCCTGTTTATTGATGCAAATTTAGCAATTTATATTCACTTTCGCAAATATGTGCCCAAGAAAGCCAAATATGTAATATACCCTGCCATACACNNTCTTGAACNNTTTTTCTCATTNTCTGAACGATTTTTNCCTATGCAATACGATTTTTTNCGGTTANTTTGTAGCCGATTTCAATCATCGATAACACTAACCATGACATATTATATGAAGAACTTCCTGAAATGTCTCATCATCGGATGCGCTTGTCTGCCGGCTGCCGCCCAGACTCCCGATCTTTTTGCTCCATATAAGGATTCTGACCTAAGGCTCCCTTCGGTACCCCTGCTGGTCTCCGATCCTTATTTCTCGATCTGGTCTCCGTATGATCGGCTCACNGACGGTTGTCCCGCTCATTGGACAGCCGATGAAAAACCCCTCGAGGGTATGCTCCGTGTCGACGGAGTCACCTATCGCTTCATGGGTGCCAAGAATACGGTATTCGAGACTGTAATCCCTATGGGTACCGAAACCCCCTGGGANGGACGATACACACGCACAACCCCCGCTAAGGGCTGGGAGAAACCCGACTTCAACGATTCNTCCTGGAGCGTGGGTCAAGGTGCTTTCGGTTCGCAGGACCATCCCGGAATTCACACTGACTGGTCTGACCTCGACAGCGACCTCTGGGTGCGCCGTGAAATCAACCTCACCCCNGCCGACCTCAACGGAAACCTTTTCCTCGTTTATTCCCACGACGACAACTTCGATCTATACGTAAATGGCACTAAGGTGGCGCAGGGGCCTGCCGAATTCAAGGAGGAGGTGAAACTTGAGCTCACCGACGATATCCTCCCTCTCCTACACCCCGGAAAGAATGTCATCGCATCATACTGCCATAACAATGCCGGAGGCGCACTCACCGATTTCGGTATCTTCCGCAATATCGGCATCGAAGACGCCAATACTCTCAAGGCCGTTCAGAAGGATGTCGATGTGATGGCCACCTCCACATATTATAAGTTCGGGTGCGGTCCGGTCGATCTCGACCTCGTATTCACTGCCCCGATGCTCATCGATGATTACGATCTCCTCTCTTCTCCCATCAACTATATCTCGTATCAGGTGACATCTACCGACGGACGCGACCACGACGTACAGCTCCTCCTCACAGCCTCTCCGAAGATTGCTCAGAACAAGATGACGCAGCCCACACGGTCATCTCTCATCGAGAACAACGGCGTGAAATATCTCCGCACAGGTACGGTGGAGCAGCCTATCCTCGCAAAGACAGGCGACCATATCTGTATCGACTGGGGCTATTTCTATCTCCCTGCCATCAACGGTGAGGTGTCGCTCAATACCGATGCTGCCATCAAGACCGATTTCATGAAATCAGGTCGACTCCCCAAGAGTGAGACCGAAGTTGTGGCCACATCTCCCAAGGANCAGCCGGTGCTGGCATATCTCCACAATTTCGGCAAGACACGTCAGGCCTCGAGCTACGCCCTCATGGGTTACGACGAGATCTTCGACATCGAATATTTCTTCAAGCGCTACAAAGGCTACTGGGCACACAACGGTAATGTATCGATCTTCGACATGTTCAACCGTCTCAACGGCTCTTATGCCCCGATCATGAAACGCTGCCGTGCTTTCGACAAGATGATCTACGACGATGCTTTCGAGGTGGGTGGAAAGAAATATGCCGAGCTCCTCTCAGGCTCTTACCGCCATGTCATCGCGGCCCACAAGCTCTTCGAGGATGAGGATGGCACTCTCCTATTCTTCTCCAAGGAGAACGATTCGAACGGTTGCGTCAACACCGTCGACCTCACTTATCCCGAAGCTCCCCTCTTCCTCGCCTACAACCCCGACCTCCAGAAGGCTATGATGACCTCGATTCTCGACTACAGCCGCTCCGGAAGATGGACCAAACCCTTCGCGGCTCACGACCTCGGTCAGTATCCCAAGGCTAACGGTCAGGTCTACGGCGGCGATATGCCCCTCGAGGAGGCCGGAAATATGCTTACCCTTATTGCCATGTGCTCCAAGCTCGACGGCAACACCAACTATGCCGAGCCCTACTGGCCTATCCTCACCACCTGGACAGATTATCTCGTGGAGAATGGTCAGGATCCCGAAAACCAGCTCTGCACCGACGACTTCGCCGGCCACTGGGCACACAATGCCAACCTCTCCGTNAAGGCTATTATGGGTATAGCCGGATATGCCGAGATGGCGAAGATGAAGGGGGATATGGCCACTTATGAGAAGTATAACGCCAAAGCCAAGGATATGGCCGCNAAATGGGAGGCTGCCGCTGCCGAGGGATCGAAGCGCGACCGTCACTACCGACTCGCTTTCGACCGCGACAACACCTGGAGTCAGAAATACAACCTCGTATGGGATAAACTCTGGAACACCGGTATCTTCCCCGCTGAGGTGATGCCTGCCGAGATCAATTACTATCTCACNNAGCAGAACAAGTATGGTCTCCCCCTCGACTGCCGCAAGGACTACACCAAGAGCGACTGGGTTATGTGGACAGCTGCTATGTCGCCCGACGGGAAGACTCTCGTGAAGTTCATCGATCCTCTCTACGACTATGTCAACGAGACCGAGACTCGCGTTCCAATCAGCGACTGGTATGACACCGTGACTGGCCGTAAGACCGGATTCATGGCTCGCTCCGTGATCGGCGGACACTGGATGCCTCTCCTCGCGGAGAAACTCAAGGCTGCCGATAACGCCGATACTAAAAAGAAATAATCAAAAAAAACGACCAATAACATCATATCTATGAATGCAAAACTCCTTGCCAATGGCTTCAAAGCCATATGCGCCCTGCTTCTTGCTCTCGGAGTGACCGCCTGCAAGAGCGATGACAAAATCGATACCGGAACTCCTTTTGATTCCTCCCGTCCGGTTGTCATCACCGGTTTCACCCCCGAAAGCGGTGGCTATCAGGATCAGATTATCGTGAAAGGCTCGAATTTCGGCACCGACAAAAGTCTGGTAACCCTCTCTATCGGTGGTAAAGAGGCTGTCGTAGTCAATGTGATGAGCGACAAGCTCTACGGCTACGTCCCCTCCGGAGCCTTCTCCGGTGAGATCGAAATCTCTATCAAGGGAAGAGATGGTAAGTTATATTCCGCTGTAGCTCCGCAGAAATTCAACTACGAGCGCAAGACTGTGGTTGGCACACTCTGCGGCTATCAGAACGAGAAGGACGACCAGGGTGAGCTCTGGGGATCTTTCGATATCTGCAGCGGCTTCAACGCCGAGGGCTGCATGGCCTTCGACCCCCTCTATCCCGACCGACTCTATATCGTCTACGACCGTGGGGAAGGCTTCATAGCTCAGCTCGACCTCGCCAACCGTGAGAGCTCCCGCCTTATGAGCGCCAACAAGTTCAACAACCGGCGTCTCCGCAACATGGCTTTCTCTCTCGACGGGAAGTATATGCTTGTCTCCACCGACCGTGACGACCAGGGTACCAACTCACCCAGTGTATGGATTGTCACACGTAATGCCGACGGCACTTTCAGCGACCGCTCATCCTGCCAGACTCTCGTATCCTACAAACAGTGTAACGGCGTGGCAGTTCATCCTGTCAACGGTGAGGTTTACTTCAACAGCTATGAGGGTGGCCAGCTTTTCCGTATGGAGCTCGACGACTATTTCAACACCATCTATCCCCCGGAGGGTGAGACTGAGACAAAGTCATGGACCGGCTATCTCGAAGATGGAGCCTTCCGCGAGCTTTACAAGATCCAGGATCCCTCTTATGAGTTCCAGCCCACTATCCACCCCAGCGGAAAATATGCATACCTCACTGTGATCAACCGTCACTACATCCTCCGCTCAGACTATGACCCTGTGAAGAAGGAGTTCACTACCCCCTATACCGTCGTAGGTTATAACAGCGACAATGGTGATTGGGTCGACGCCGTGGGCACAAACGCGAGGGTGAGCCGCCCCTATCAGGGTGTATTCGTCAAGAATCCNGAGTATGAGGCCGAGGGNCGCGANGATGTCTACGACTACTATTTCGCCGACTGCACAAACTTCTGCATCCGATATATCACTCCCGACGGNCTTGTCCGCACTTATGCCGGACGCGCTCCCTCTACCAACGGCAACATCTGGGGAACTGAGGATGGCGATCTCCGTCAGGCTGCACGATTCCGTGATGTCACAGGCATCGCATACGACGAGGCTCGCGAGCGCTTCTATGTGCTCGACCACAACAACCGCCGAATCCGCTACATCGGTAAGGAGATGGAAGATGCCATCGAGATCCCCCTCCCCGATGAAAACGAGGATGAGAATGTTGAGTCTGAAGAAAACTAACCATAATCTAAACTATCCCCATAATACATGAAACAACGTATAATGACAATTCTCGCCACTGCCGCTCTCACTGCAAGTCCGGCCCTGGCGAAGATATATACCGGCACCGTATGGGGTGTCGGAGAAGATGAGCCCCTGATCGGAGCTACTGTGATGGTGAAGGGCACAAGCATCGGAACCGTAACCGATATCGACGGTAACTTCTCGCTCGATATCCCCGAAAAATCGAAATTCATAGTGGTCTCTTATGTCGGCATGGAGCCGAAAGANCTNCAGATCAGCAAACTCCGTGATCGTGGCAACGATATTTACCTCGACCCCGTGAAGGATATGCTCCAGGAGGTGGTGGTCACCGGTATGGGCAACCGTAAGAAAATCACCGTGACCGGTGCCGTGACTAACGTCGATATCGACGATATGAAGCATATCAGCACCTCCAACCTCTCGAATGCTCTCGCCGGAAACGTCCCGGGCGTGCTCGCTATGCAGACCTCCGGTCAGCCGGGTAAGAACAAGTCGGAGTTCTGGATCCGTGGCATCTCCACTTTCGGTGCCAAGAAATCGGCTTATATCCTTGTCGACGGATTCGAGCGTGAGAACATCGACGACCTCAACATCGAGGATATCGAGACCTTCACTGTCCTTAAGGATGCATCAGCTACAGCTATCTACGGTTCGAAGGGTGCGAACGGTGTTGTCCTCATCACCACAAAGCATGGTAAGGAGGGTAAGATTAATGTAAATGCCAAGATCGAGACAGCATACAACACCCGCACAAAGACTCCGGAGTTTGTGGATGGTCTCACTTATGCCGGCCTTCTCAACGAGGCGCGGATCACCCGTAGCAAGGGTATCTATTTCACTCCTACCGAGATGGAGCTCTTCGCTAACGGCCTCGACCCCGACCTCTATCCTAATGTCGACTGGAAGAACCTCCTTCTTAAGGATGGTGCCATGAGCTACCGTGCCAACGTAAATATCAGCGGCGGTGGAAAAACAGCCCGTTACTACGCCTCTGTATCATACGTCAATGACGAGGGTATGTACAAGACCGACAGCGCTCTCAAGAACAAATACAACACCAACGCCAACTACGGCCGATGGAACTATCGCGTTAACCTCGATATCGACGTTACCCCGACCACTCTCCTCCGTATCGGTACCTCCGGCGACCTCTCGACACGTAATGCTCCCGGACAGGGCGACGATTTCGTTTGGGACTCTCTCTTCGGCTACAATGCAATCCTCACCCCGATAATGTATAGCAACGGTTACACCCCGATGATCAATATGGGTCGTGATAATAACCGTACAAACCCCTGGGTGATGACAACCCAGACAGGTTACAAGACTTGGTGGAACAACAATCTCCAGAACAACGTGTCGCTTGAGCAGGACCTCAAGTTCATCACCAAAGGTCTCCGCTTCGTGGGCCGTTTCGGCTACGACACTTACAACGAGAACGCCATCTATCATCTCCAGCAGCCTGAACGCTGGTATGCCAACGGACGTGACAAAGCTACAGGTGAAATCATCTTCGACAAGATCTTTGATAAGGAGGATATGACTCAGAGCTCCGACAACAGCGGCTCCAGACGTACATTCCTNGATCTGCTCCTCAGCTACAACCGTGATTTCGGCGCTCACAACGTAACCGGCAACCTCAAATACACCTGGGACGAGCAGATTCAGACTCAGAATATCGGCAATGACATCAAGAACAGTGTGAGCCGCAAGAACCTTTCATTCGCCGGTCAGGTGGCCTACAACTATGACTACCGCTATTTCGCCGACTTCAACTTCGGCTACAACGGCTCCGAGAACTTCGCCGACGGCCACCGCTTCGGATTCTTCCCCGCATTCTCCGTGGGTTGGGCCATCAACCGTGAGAAGTTCCTGCATGACGTCACTTGGCTCGATATGCTCAAGGTGCGCTACTCTTGGGGTAAGGTCGGCAACGACGACATGGGTGTCAGATTCCCCTATCTCTACACCATCGATTACTCCGGAGATAACATCTACAATTTCGGTACGATGGGCTCCCCAACACGTCCCGTATATCAGGAAGGTCTCCACTACACCGCTCTCGCATCTAACAATGTGACCTGGGAGGTGGCCAAGAAGCAGGATATAGGTATCGACCTCGCACTCTTCAACAACAAATTCACCCTCACCGCCGACTATTTCCACGAGCGCCGCTCGGGAATCTACATGGTCCGCAACTTCCTCCCCGGATCTCTCGGTCTCGAATCGGCTCCCAGCGCCAATGTGGGCTCTGTAAAGTCGGTCGGCTTCGACGGCAACTTCAAGTATGAAGACCGTATAGGCGATGTCTCCTACACTATCCGTGGCAATATCACCTACAGCAAGAACACCATCCTCGACTATGACGTGGAGAACAATGTATATCCCTATCAGTACCAGACCGGCTATCGTGTCGACCAGGTGCGCGGCCTTATCGCCGAGGGTCTCTTCGCCGACTATGAGGATATCCGCAACCATCCCAAGCAGATGTATGGCGACGTGCAGCCGGGCGATATCAAATATAAGGATGTGAATGGCGACGGCGTGGTCGACGACGGTGATATCGTGGCTATCGGTGCCACTCCCCGTCCCAACCTCATGTACGGTATCGGTGCTTCTGTCGCATGGAAAGGATTTGACTTCAATCTCCTCTTCCAGGGGGCCGGTAAATCCACAGTCTGTATGCAGGGCAAGACCGTCTGGGCTTTCAGTATGGACCGTTACGGACAGATTCTCGGCGACCTCGTGGCCGACCGTTGGGTAGATGCCGAAACTGCGGCTACTCTCGGAATTCCCGCCAATGAGAACCCTAACGCATCTTACCCCCGTATGGTGCTCCTCGAGGGATACACAAGCCATAACAACTACCGCAACTCCACCTACTGGACTCGCGACTGCAGCTATGTGCGACTCAAGAACCTTGAGATCGGATACTCCCTGCCGAGGGATTTCCTCGCTCATCTCCGCATGGAGAATGCCCGTTTCTTCTTCCAGGCAACTAACCTCCTCACTTTCTCTAACTTCAAGCTCTGGGACCCCGAGATGGGAAGTAACAACGGCGAGGCTTACCCCCTCACCAAGTCTTTCACTGTCGGCCTCACCGTCAGCTTCTGATAATTACACGTACTTTTTAATCAACCATCACGAGTAAGAATCATGAAAAAACAATATATTGCTCTCTCTCTCCTCGCCGCTTCGGCACTCCCCACCATCCTCTCCGGATGTGCCGATTCGCTCGACTCCGACAAATATTTCGACGACCGTCGCACCATCGAATCGGTCTTCACCGATATCAACCAGACTAACGGCTGGCTCACTCAGGCTTTCTCTTTCCTGAAGTCTGAACTCGCCGACGTCATCACTAAAGAGGGGGCCACGGGTCTCCACTGTTTCGCCGACGATCTCTATTTCGGCGACCGCGACGTCTCGATCTCAGGAGGTTGGAATGTGCAGGACTCCTATTCCTCTTTCAAAAAAGGTGACTACAACGAGAATTTCGGCGAAGGCTTCTGGACCAACGCCTACAAGGGAATATATCAGGCATCGATATTCATCAACAATATCCACCTCAACACTAAGCTCTCTGAGAGCGAGCAGCTCGATCTCAAAGGACAGGCACGCTTCGTGAGGGCTTATTATTACTGGCTCCTTCTCCGTAAATATGGACCCGTGCCCATCATGCCTCTCGAGGGTGCCGACTACTCCCTGTCTTACAACGACCTCTCCATACCCCGTAGCAGCTATGAGGAATGTGCGGTATTTATCGCCGACGAGATGGTGCAGGCTGCCAAGGAACTAAAGTCATGGAGCCGTTTCCAGGGCAACACCGACCAGGAGTCGATGGTGCGTCCCACAAAGGGTGCTGCACTCGCTACCCGTGCCCTCGCCTTCATATATGCCGCATCTCCGCTTGCCAACGGTCAGCTCGCGAATGGAGAGCATCCCGGCGGAATAAGCGACGCTTTCGCGAAATCTTTCCTCAATAAGGATGGTTCCCCTCTCCTCGGTCTCTCTTATGATGAATCGAAATGGGCACGCGCAGCGGCTGCATGCCGCGACGTCATGGAGTGTCAGGCCAACTACGAGCTCTACCACTCAAGTGTCTTCACTGTCGATCAGAAGAACACCGGTTATCCAAAGACCATAACACCTCCGGCCGACGGCGACTTCTCCGAAAAGAACTGGCCTGAGGGTTGGGCCGATATCGACCCCTATATCTCTTATCGCGATTTCTTCAATGGNGCTGTGGGCCTCGACAACTCGGAGATTATCTTCTCCCGTGGTTACAATACAGGCTCTTCACGCCACACAAGCCTCGATGCTATGGTGTCTCACGCCATGCCCAACACTCTCAACGGTTGGAACTGCCATGGCCTAACCCANAAGATGGTCGACGCTTATTATATGAACGATGGCACTGATGTAGCCGGTAAGGATAGCGAGATGGGTGAAGGCGACGGTTCGGTTCGTCGCACCGACTTCACCACAAGCCGTGGAGAGAACGCCTACACAAACCATCCCCCGCTCGGTAATGATGTGTCGATGCAATATGCCGACCGCGAACCCCGTTTCTACGCCTGTGTAGCCTTCAACGGCTCTTATTGGTGGAACCCGAATTACAACAACAACGGTTTTGCCCAGTATCTGCAGGTCTACTATTATCGTGGCACTACCCAAANCGGCACNGACGGNACTACCCAGACNAACGGATANGACAACACCGGCTATTATCTCCGCACCGGCATCGGGTGCAAGAAATGGGTCAACCCCTCCGACTTCCGTACTGTACGTGGCTCCGCCGAGGGTGACTATGACGGGGTTGTTCGCAAATGGGAACCGGCCATCCGTTATGCCGATATCCTTCTCCTCTATGCCGAGGCTGTCAACGAACTTAACGGCTCTTACACTGTGGCTTCATGGGACGGCTCACAGACCTATACCGTAAGCCGCGATGTTCAGCAGATGAAACGTGGCATACGTCCGGTTCGCTGCCGTGCAGGTCTCCCCGACTACACTCCCGCTGAATATGCCGATCAGTCTATCCTCCGCAAAAAGATCAAGCGCGAGCGTATGATCGAGCTCATGGGTGAGGGTAAGCGCTACTACGACCTCCGCCGCTGGATGGACGCCCCGATCGAGGAGGCAAAACCGGTATATGGCTGCAACGTGCTCATGACCAGCAAGCAGAAGGCGGAATTCCACCAGATTGTCCCCATATACAGTCTCCCGACCGTGTTCTCCGACAAAATGTATTTCTGGCCTATATCTACCGGCGAGCTCAAGCGTAACGCCAACCTCGTGCAGAACCCCGGATGGAAATACTTCGATTGACACTCTCCAGTTTTAATCAACCTTAAACATCATCTGACATGTTAATCAAATCAAATAAAATAGTTCTCGGCTTAATGTCCGCTCTTCTCCTTACNGGNGCTGCNGCCTGCAACGACGACTGGACCGAGGAACAGTATGCTCAATACGTTAGCTTCAAGGCACCCCTTGACACCGACGGCAACAGTGTCGGCGTAACTACGGTCTACGTCCCGTTNACCCGTTATAACGACGACAATACCCCTAAATATGGTGAGGAGGGTCTCTCAAGCTACCAGCTCCCCCTCATCGTGAGCGGATCAACTCACAACGAGAAAGATCTCACTGTCCATGTAGCACCCTCCGACACTCTCCCTACCCTGAATATGGAGCGTTTCAGCACACGCGAGGAGCTTTGGTATAAGGATATGTCGCAGTTCGCCACCTATCCCGAGACCGTCAGCATACCTAAAGGCCAGGATATCTCCCTTCTCGACATCCGNTTTGATTTCCGCAATCTCGATATGGTCGACCGATATGTCCTCCCNATCANGGTTGTTGACGAAGACGGTGCATACGGTTATCTCCGCAATCCCCGCAAGAACTATGCCACTGCAATGCTGAGGATTCTCCCCTATACCGATTACTCCGGACAGTATCAGGCTACCAACGTGAAGTTCTACATCGTCTCCGGAGGTGTGGTCGACAACGAGCCGGGTGCTATGAACACCATCGACACTTATGTCGTCGACCATAACACCATCTTCTTCTACGCCGGTACTTTCAACGAGCAGAGCCTTCTCCGCAAATATTTCAAGGTCTACGCTCGCTTCACACCTTATGAGGAGGGTGGACGCCGTGGCACTGTCACAATGTGGTGTGAAAACGACGATGTGAAATTCGTGCAGAACAAGCCCGCCACTTTCACAATCCTTGAGCAGGATGATGANGTGCAGACATATATCATGCGTCGCACTGTCATCGTAAACGACATCGACTATACTTTCGACGACTATATGTCGGCCCCCGGAAGCCCCATCACTTACACTGTACAGGGCAACATGGCTATGGAACGTCGTCTCAATACCCAGATGCCGGAGGAGGACCAGATCATCTTCAACTGATCTGCAATCTGAAGAAAAACTTTCATTCGTATGAAGAAAATATTGTTTTCAGCAATAATCGCCGCGTTCCCCTTTGCAGGGAGCGCGGCTCTTTCAATCTCTCAGCAAAACGCTATCGAGGACATCCGTCATGCCGCAGATATGATCGACGCCACATGGGTGGCCTGTATGCGCGGCGGCGACGGCAACCTCTACATGGCTGACACCTACGACACTCTCTCCGGAAATCTCAGCGGACCCTCCGACGTGTGGCCTTACACCGCCGCTATCGAGGCCCACTGCTCTATCCTTGAGGCCCTTGAGGCTGCCCGGGAGCTGGATCCTGATTTGTATGGTGAATTACACGACAAGTTCACCTCCCGACTCTCTCTCCTGATCGACAATCTCGAATATTACAGAGGATCAATAATCCTCTCATCATATGCCTCTCAGAGAAAATGGCAGCCTTATGCCGTGCCGCGTGCATCACGGAAGGGGGAAGCCGACGTGAGAGGAATCCTCAATGTATATGACGACCAGATGTGGCTCTCCCGCGAGCTTATCCGGGCCTACCGCCTCACCGGCAACGAGGAATGGCTGCAGACCGCCACACACCTTGCCGACTATGCCATCGACGGCTGGGACTGCTGGCGCGACGAGAATGGTGTGGAATACGGTGGAATAACCTGGGGTCCGGGCTACAACTCCAAACATGCCTGCAGCAACTCTCCCCTTATCCAGCCCCTCGTCTGGCTCTCCGAAATATATTCAGCCTCCGACGAGACATTCAAGACATATTTCCGCGACGAGGAGAATCAGGTCAAATC
This sequence comes from Bacteroides sp., assembly GCA_014801605.1. Taxonomy (GTDB): domain Bacteria; phylum Bacteroidota; class Bacteroidia; order Bacteroidales; family Muribaculaceae; genus Lepagella. Next base: position 8,582 of record JAAVDU010000055.1, on the reverse strand, counting down.
GGAGATGCGTCTTAGAAGCGAATATTATCTTGAGTTTGCCGAAAAGATCTATAATTGGCAGAAGGAGAAACTTCAGCATTCTTCCGGAGTATATTGGGACATGATGGGAGCCGACAACAAGATCATTACATCACGCGGCTACCGTCAGCACGTCGACTGTGGCGCCCCCACCGGCAGTTTCTTCAGCTACAACACCGGCACTATGCTCGCCGGAGCCGCTGAACTTTATTCAGCTACGGGTAACGCCGATTACCGCGATGATCTCACCGAGCTGGCAAAGGTGTCGCTCAACAAATTCTCGAAGTATGTAAGGAAGCATGGCTCTTATGAGTTCACCACCGATGATACCGCCGCCAACGGATTCAACACATGGTTCAACGACGTGCTCCTCCGCGCATATGTCGATGCCGAACCCTTCGCAGGCAACAACTCCGCCGAAACCGCCATCAAATCATTCCGCACCAATCTCGAGTATGCGTTCGAAAACCACAACCGTGGGAATATGCTCCCTATCCATCTACTCGACGGATGGGGCAACGAGACTCTCACCAAAGGTTTCCACCAGTATGCCTTCGCCTCAGAGTTCGCCATGATCGCTCTGTGGATGATTCAGAAAGAGAATGTCGATGCCTCCATCTCCCTCATCGACGGCTCCGGCAACCTTGACTCGCTCCCCGACGACGGAATGATCTATACCCTCACGGGCATATCTCTCGGTAAAAAAGAGAAGGTAGCCCCTACACTCCCCCACGGCCTATACATCTCCGCCGGCAAAAAGATTATCCTCTGACATCCCCCCGTTACCACGAAACTTATATGAAACTTCATCCTTTAACTCTTCTGCTTGGCTCAATGCTTCTCCCGGTGTCGACATTTGGAGCGGCGAAGGAGCCATATCAGGGCTCCAGGATTTTCTGGGATGTAGCCACTGAGACCACCGTATTCGATGGCGCCATTTATTCCCGCATGATCGAGCTGCACGACGGATCATTGATGGCGTGCGCTGAATCGGGTGGTATCGTGATAGCCCGCAGCTACGACAAGGGTGCCACCTGGAGTGCTCCCGTAAAAATCGCTTTCCAGCCTGACAGGGTGGGACTGTGCGTGCCCGATATAGCGCAGCTTTCCGATGGTACCATTATCGTAGGATACAATCCCCGCCCCTCTACCCCCTGGAGCGAGGANCGAAAGTTCGGCATCATGGCTGTGAGAAGCATNGACAATGGTGAAACATGGAGCGACCCGATCACAATATTCACCGCATCTCACGATGGGGGTGAAGGTTGTTGGGAACCCTCNTTCCTTGAACTCCCCTCCGGTGAACTGCAGTGCTATTTCGCAAATGAATATGAATTCCCATATTCAGGAGAACAGTGTATCTCACTCTCCCGCTCGTTCGATAAGGGTCTATCATGGGGTGCCCCTGAGAGAGTCTCTTTCCGCGCCGGATCACGCGATGGCATGCCTGTGCCGGTTTTACTTGAAGACACCGGAGAAATAGTGGTCATTATCGAGGATAACGGATGGGGACACAAGTCTTTCGTAGCCACCACAGTGCGNACATCTCTCGACAGTAACTGGCACGATGGCTTTGTCGACGGAGGTAGTCCCGACCGTCAACGGATATTCATGACTACTCCTTCGCGCGATCTTATCTCTGCCGCACCTTATCTCAGAGTGCTCCCCAATGGNGAGACTGTTGCATCCTATATGGGCAACGAAGGNNGNCCCCAGGATGGCGACGACTATCGTGATATGTTCGTTGAGGTGGGCGACAGCAGAGCGATGAATTTCAAAGGTCGCACCAAACCTTTCAACATGGATGCCTCCCATCANTCTCTATGGAATTCTGTTGCCGTCATCGATAATGATGTCGTGGTGGCTGTCGGTTCGGTTGGAGAGATCGGAAAGGGCACATCTATNGCNATGATCAAGGGATTCCCGAAGAATGGAGTCGATATACCCTATTCAAATGTAACTCTCGACGGCTCTCAGTCGGATGGAGAGACATGGTGGCACCCCTCAGCCGAACAATTCGTGATGGGGGCGGTAAGCAGAAACCGTTCTACTGTCGATTTCGCATACGACGACAGCAATCTATATTTCATAGCCCGGATCACTGATCCCACCCATACCTCCGACGGAAACAAGGAGGACTTTGTCAGAATACTGATCGACGCCGGTAATGTCTGCGGCACACTCCCCGGAATAGGTATGTTTGATCTCACCTTTTATTCCGATGGCTCAGTAGCCGGAAAAAGCGGAGTCTCGAGAGGATGGAAGACGATGAATGAATCTCAGCTTGCCGGCACCGCAAATGTTGTGGCTTCAAATGAGAATGGTTATACAATAGAAGGAGCGATACCCCTTGCGACGCTCGGACTGGATTCCCGGAATCTGGTTTCTCCCGTGAGAATGACCTTCGAGATCGCAGATTCCGACGGAACAAATATTGTCACGGAAACGGTGCCTGATGCACACTCCTCTCAATCGTGGTCATGGATGGAGGTGAGATTCCACGACAATGGTGAATCGGGAGTGACAACACTCCGGGATAGATGCGCCGGTAGCCGCAACGCCTCTGTCATCCGGCAGAACGGAATAGTGACAGTCTCCAACGATCGGGAGATAAGCCATATCGAGCTTTTTGACAGCATAGGACGCTCTCATGGAAAGATTAAGGTCAACGCAGAAGCGTCATCTTTCCCTACACTTCCCCTCTTCGGAATCGGCCTGATCACATACGCCGATGGCTCCAGCGAATCAATAAAGTTCTAAAAAATACCGAAAGAAAGTCCGCTCCCAAATGCTGCNACGCACCCGGAAGCGGACTTCTCTTATCTTCATCCCAATCGGTATGGGCATAAAAAAAGATTAATTGTCATCCCGACAACTAATCCTCTAACCTTAAATCTAATACCATGAAAAACACGATGCAAAGTTAATATCAAAATTCTTCAAATGCAAATTTATCACCTCCAATCTGCACTATTTTACACATTATTAACGCATTTTGCATAAAATATACAAAAAAAGACACCCCACTCCCTCGGAACAGGATGTCTTTGCCGCTTCTTGCGGCAATTCACATATCAATATTCGGTTTTGATAATTCTCTTTTCAGTCGTATGGTATGGTGCGGTTATCAGAAGTTGGTCTCCTCTGCCATGAAATGATTGCGAGGATGGTAGCAGGCAGGACACTTCTCCGGGGGCTCGACTCCCTCGAAAATATAACCGCATACCTCACACTGCCATTTGATCGGCTCGTCTCGTTTCCATACCGTCCCGGTCTCGATACGCTTGCGCATCTTGTCGAAACGCTCTTTGTGATGGTTCTCGATTGTCGCGATGGCGCGGAAGCGGTCGGCAATCTCCTGGAAGCCCTCCTCNTCTGCCACTTCGGCAAACTTGATATACTGGTCTACACCCTCCTGCTGCTCCTCAGCGGCCGCTACCTTGAGGTTNGCCTCTGTCGGACTCAGAACGCCGGCGTCTACTCCCATCGGTACTGTGGTGGAGCCACCGTCAACAAGATATTTCAGATAGATCTTCGCATGATGAAGCTCATTGGCAGCTGTCTCTGCGAAAATATTGGCATACTGGTAATAACCCTCTTTCTGTGCAGATTGTGAGAAGTAGGTGTAGCGGGTATAGGCCATCGATTCGGATACATACGCGGTAGCAAGATTCTGTTCCGTCTTGGTACCCTTGATGCTTTTTGCTTGTGCTTGTGTGTCAGCCATAGTATATATTGTTTTTAGAATCTCCCCTTGCGGAGAGGATATTGAATATTTGTTAATTTACCTATAAAACACCTCCACTCCCCNCTTGGTTTAGATTTTTTTTGATTATCTTCGNGACAACATAACCTATCCTCTCTCCCATTTCATCCTATGACTGAGAAAATCACCGGAATAGTAATAGATATTACACGCCACTCCGACAAGCTGTCGATAGTGACTCTCTTCACCCGCACCCGAGGACGCCTCTCTTTTATCTCACCTTCCGGCGCCGGTAAGGCCGGCCGTATGCGGCAGNCACGCCTCCAGCCTCTTGCTGTGATCGAGGCCGATATCAACTTCAAACCGACATCGGAATTGCAGCGCCTCGGTAATTTCAACCTTTCGGAGGTATGGACCGACCTCTATTTCGATCCCGTAAAGCGCACCATGGCCCTTTTCCTGACAGAATTCCTCAACCGGCTTCTGCGCGCTACTATGCCCGACGAGAATCTATGGGACTATCTACTGAACTCTCTACGCCTCTTCGACCGACTTCGCGACGGTGTGGCCGACTTCCATATNGCATTCCTCTCATCTCTCNTACCCTTCGCCGGAATACAGCCNGACCCTTCCGATTATTCCGAGGGTGCCTTTTTNGATATGCAGGCCGGTCGCTTCTCCAAAATCCATCCCCCTCACAACGATGCNCTCTCCGGCGAAGAGGCTCGTTGGGCCGCCACTCTATCCCGTATAAATTTCTCCAACGTGAGAGCACTGCGTCTCAACGGTGGCCTGCGCCATAACATACTTGAAGGAATTCTCAGATACTANGCCATACATTTCCCGGGCACATCCAACCTCAAGTCNTTGCCCGTACTTCACGAGATCTTCTCGGATACGAAATCCCGGGGANGAGGAGCCGCTCCCTGTGTGANGTAGCAGTCTACCTTGAANGAGCAATCTACTTATATAAAAGGAGCAATCCACTTATAAAAAAAGCCTATCTCTTTTCACAAAGAAATAGACCGAAACCTTAATCTTAATTATACTATGAAAAACACTGCACAAAGATAACCCTATTTTCCCGTTGCTACCAAACATTCATTGCTTTTTTTTCGCATTTTAACTATTATTAAGTGGAAAATCATTAAATTTGCACAAAGATTACCCAAACCGATTAACCCTGACCCAAAATTGGAAAGACTATATCAATATCTCTGGAAATCCAGAATGTTCGGCCGCACCCTCAGGGAGTGTGGTGGAGCTGAGATTGCTGTCGTCGATCCCGGACGCCTGAACACCGACGCCGGGCCCGATTTCTTCAATTCCAAAATTAAGGTCGACGGCACGGAATGGGCCGGAAATGTGGAGATACATGTCAAGGCTTCCGACTGGATAAGACACGATCATCAAAACGATCCCGCATACGACAGCATCATCCTTCATGTAGTCGGGGTGTCCGACCGGAGGATCCACCGCTCCGACGGTTCTCTCATACCGCAGGTGGAGGTCACCATGCCGGAAGGATTCTTCCGCACATACTCCTCTCTCGAATCCGACCTTTATGCCATAAGATGCGCCCGACAGCTCCCGGATATCTCCGCTCTCACCATCACAGACTGGCTCGAGTCGCTCTCCGTGGAGCGCATCCAGAACAAGGCCGCGAGAGTTATGGAGGTTTTCCACAACTGCGGCAACGACTGGCAACAGACATGCTTCGTGATTCTCGCCCGAGCGCTCGGCTTCGGCCTCAACGGCGACCCCTTCGAGATGCTCGCCCGATCTGTACCACTCAGGATTCTACATCATCATTCCGACAATCCTCTCCAGCTTCAGGCCATCCTATTCGGACAAGCCGCCATGCTCGATTCATCATGTCATATCTTTGATGAATACTACCAGCTGCTATGCCGCGAATACTATTTTCTCGCGCGCAAGTATGGCTTGCGTCCCATGAGGGGCGCCCTATGGAAGTATGCCCGCACAAGGCCGCAGAATTTCCCCCACCGTCGCATCGCCTTCCTCGCCAAGGCGTGTGAAAATGGATTCTCACTCCTCTCTGCTATCCTCTCCGCCAAAGATGACGAGGAAAAGCTGCGTGAAATATTCGCCTGGAAGCTTGAAGGCTACTGGCACTCTCATTTCTCCTTCGACGTGGAGGCTAAGGCTTCGGCCGACACACTCTCCCGCAGTAGCGTCACCCTCCTCATCATTAATGTTGTGGCTCCACTGATTTACGCCTACGGAGCACGCATCGGCGATCCCGACCTGGCGGAGAAGGCTCTCGATCTCCTATCCTCTCTCCCTCCTGAAAACAATGGAATAATCCGCGATTGGGAACAATATGGCCTCCGCGCCGACGACGCTCTTCGCTCGCAGGCTCTCTTGCATCTGCGCAAGGAGTACTGCGACCCCCGGAAGTGCCTTTTCTGCCGCTTCGGCCATTCCCTCCTGAGTAAATCCGCAAACCCTTGATACGCCGGATTTGTTTTATTTCAAGTAGCTGCTAATGATGATTGTCATAAACGACTGATAAGTGTCATAAACGACGTGGCGGAAATCGCCATGGAAGATAACAGACGTATGGTGATTTATTGTCAGTAGTTATTTACATATAATTTGATATAATGGCACAGCACGTACGTAATAACCGAATGAACAGCGCTCAGCGCAACCACCGCGAAGACCGTATCATCTCCTGGACCAATGACACGGAGGCCCCTCTCCCGCTCCTCGCCTTTGTAGCCGAACGCCTTAAAGATAAAAGCCGAACCGACCTCAAGGCCTGGCTCCGACATGGCCATATGCGTGTCGACGGACAGGTCACAACAGCTTTCGATGCCCCCATCCCCCCCGGTGGAAGGGTGGAGGTCAATGCCGGACGCCCCTTTGTCGTGCTCCGCAATCCTCGCATGCAGCTCGTGTATGAAGACGACGACGTGATTGTCATCAACAAGGGCTACGGCCTCCTGTCCGTAGGGACACAGAGCCATAAGAAAGAGGAATCGGCCTACGACATTCTGCGCACCTATGTGAAGGAGCAGAATCCACGCAATAAACTGTATGTGGTACACCGTCTCGACCGCGACACATCCGGACTAATGATGTTTGCAAAGAGTGAGGAAGCTCAGGAGACTCTCCGCCATAACTGGAATAATATGGTGCTCGACCGCCTGTATGTCGCCCTCCTCGAAGGATACGTCAAGGAGGATTCCGGATTCGTGAAAAGCCGCCTCGCCGAAAACTCTCAGTTCGTGGTCTATTCTACCGACAATCCCGATGAGGGTAAACTCGCTCTTACCCGTTTCAATGTGCTCAAAAGGGCTAACGGCCTCTCCCTCGTGGAGTTCTCTCTCGACACCGGCCGAAAGAACCAGATCCGCGTCCATGCATCCGAAATGGGTCATCCTATCTCCGGCGACCGTAAATATGGGGCGAAGGAGAGCCGGCTCCACCGCCTGTGCCTCCATGCTCGCACCCTCCGATTCGCCCACCCTGTCACCCGCAGGGACATGCGCTTCGAGCTTCCCGTTCCTACCCGCTTCCTGCAGGCGGTGCGCACTGGCAGCGAAGCGCCGGTAAAATAATCCTCAATTTTTAATCTTCAAGCAGCTATGGGAATCGATACCTCCTCTTATTATCCCGAAGTACCCTCGCAGAATAGCGACGGGTACAGCCTCAACCGACGTGGTGGCGGCCTCTTCGGTGACTCCGGCAACAACGGTACTCCTCAACCCGAAAGAAAACCTGATCCGGCTCCCAAACCGGAACCCCCGCACCAAAACGGGGATAAGGACTCTGCGGAATCGCCGGCGGAGAAAGCCGCTACGATTATATCCAATATCCTCTCCTGGGTATTGGTCCCACTCCTGATGCCTGTATATGGCCTCATGCTCGCTTTCGGCCTATCCATTCTCGATGTGGCCCCTATGGGGATGAGGGTGGCTTTCACTCTCACTGTAGCCGGAATTTGCGTCCTCATCCCTATGCTGCTGATCCTTCTCCTCAAGAAATTCGGTCTTATCGATGATATAGGCCTGAATGGCCGCAAGGAGCGGCTTATACCATATCTCATCACAGCAGTATGCTTCGGAGCCACCGGATGGTTTATGGCTGCCAAGGGTGCCCCCTGCTGGCTATACATGTTCTTTGTCGGTGGAGCCGTGGCTACACTCGTAAATACCATAGTCAACTTCTGGTGGAAGATTTCGGCCCACGCCGCCGGTATTGCCGGGGTGGTGGCCCTCCTTGTGGAAATAGAGAAAAAGGGCTCCGCTCAACCGGAGCTACTCTTCTGGCTGATTCTCACTATCGGCCTCTCCGGACTGCTCGGTTCGGCCCGCGTATGGCTCGGCCGACACACCGTCTGGCAGGTGCTCGCCGGCTTCGCCGTCGGTTTCTGCAGCGTATTCTTCCTCTCCTGAACCCCTTAACAACTGATCCTCATGATATACAATTATAGACGCCGCCCCTCAAGTGTCACACGGGTCGGCAACACCGCGATCGGCGGCGACAATCCAATCCGAGTTCAGTCTATGACCAACACTTCCACTCTCGACACTGAGGGGAGTGTGGCCCAGAGCCTCCGCATTGCCCAAGCCGGAGGAGAACTTGTGCGTCTCACCACCCAAGGTGTGCGCGAGGCGGCGAATATGGCCGCTATCCGTGCCGGACTCGATGCCGCCGGATGCCACGTCCCTCTCGTGGCTGATGTCCATTTCAATCCCAACGCTGCCTTCAAGGCTGCCGAGACATGTGAGAAGGTCCGCATAAATCCCGGTAACTTCGTAGATGCGGCTCGCACATTCAAGAAATTGGAGTTTACCGACGAGGAGTATGCCGAGGAGATCAACAAGAT
>JAAVDU010000054.1 GCA_014801605.1 Bacteroides sp. | reverse complement strand
CCGAATATCCCGACCTTACGGTCCCAGCGTTTAGGCTCCACCCTCACATCAACCTTATGCTGCTTGTAATCGCCGTCGATAAGACGGTTGATCACCGCCACGGAAGCACATTCATTGTCGTAGAGTGAAGCCAGCACATATGGTTTCTCTTCATTGAGCGCATCCACACCCAAAATCTCAGGCAACGGCATTCGACGGCTCACGCGCCCAGGAGCCTCGTAGCTATTTTTTTCGCCGCTGTCGTATAATTTCTCATCGGAAACAGTGAAATCTCCATCTGCACTGAAAGGGGTGGCGATACGATGCCATCTCACCGCACGCACAATCTCGTTCAGACGATTCTTCATCTTGCGGTTGCCGGCCTCAAACACTCCATCAATATTTCCATTGGGGAGAGTGCCTACATAGGGATGACGCATAATTCCGATTGCACAACCCAACCCGGCGGCAATATACGCCTCGTCCTCGCAATTAATGATGCCCCAGTTATCAAGTTCGGCTTTCCCGGAGCCTAATACCTCCGCTACCCTACTGATTGTCTGAGCCTGCGACAAATCAGGACGCACATCATAAGTGCGCAACACCTCACTGAAATCTATATAATAAGGTTTATGCGGGCCCCCATCCTGAAATGATGCATGTTCAATCACTACATCAGGAGCCACTTCCCTGCCCCACTTACTCAGATTACGACGGAATTCATCATCACGGTCCTTATTTCCCCAATCTACCTTCCAGTAAAAGAAACCTGCATCCTGCGATTCCTTAAGGCGCATCTTCCAGTATTTCTCCTCCTGCTTGGCAGTCCACTTTTTGGAATTCTCAAAAGTATTCTGCTTGCCGGTGTATTTCTTAGTAAGATTTATAGGATTCTGGGCACAGATCCAACCACCCAGTCCTTTCCAACCTTTTTCCTTTACAGCTTCCACCAGCTTTATCATCCTCTCGCTATCATTACCATCGAAAGAGGGGAAACGAGTTGGGTCGATGGTAAGAAGAGCAAGATACTCGTTGTCGTAATTACTTCCGTGAGGACGCTTGCTATTGGAGTCATAAGGTATATCCCATGAATCATCCATCACGAACGTCAGATCCTGACGGATAGACGGGAAATGGTCAAGCCATCCCTGATTACGGCTGTCGACACGATACTCAACCCCGTCAATAGCTTTCAGTTTATTCTCGGGATACACTTTATGCGTTCCGAAGAGATTGTCTTCATTCATCTCCGCCCGAAAATCATTAGATCCGGCACCAAATGTGTGTCCCGATGCGAAGCCCTGCAAATTCCAGGTGCAATAGTAATCAGGCGCCTGAGAGGGNGTTGCAGGCACCAGACTTCCGGGATTCAGTTGAGCCATACCCTGCACGCTCCACAATCCCACTATGAGAGGTAATAGATTTTTCATATTCATAAAATGATCTGTTAAGTTAGGTAGAGAAGAAGCTCCACATCCTTTCTTGCAAATTTACTAATTATTCACAATTTTTATCCCTTTTGCAACTGACAAGTTTATTGACGATTCTGCCAAGAGACAAAAATGTCTATAATCCAACCACAACCAATCATTTCAACTATGTGCATCCTTGCCAAATAATAAACAAATATGGCAAAATAACACAATTATAACCTCCGAAATTCTCTTCATTTACCATAACCTNACTCTCAACTTTACTGTCACATTGAAATCTTGGCTAAACAGTTAAAGATTCTCAGAGACATTCAGTCTGCAACTATACCTCTTCGCATTGTGGCCGTTACATTTATTTTTACTAATTTTGCATATCTATAATATCTAAACTGTCATGAGAATGAGCAACATCTTTATTGCCGCAGGTATAGTTTTAATTCTGATTGGAGTCGTAATCAAGTTCAGGAGCACTAACTCATCAATTGATTCCGCGACCACACACGATGTTATCGCCCGGGAATCTAACTCGAAGTCATCTCCGGATTCTAAAGTGTATGAGGAAGTCGAACAGTNGATAAACACNCCNGGGGAGGGTCTGTCGGCACACGAAGGCAAATCGCCGGAACAGGAGCAGCTACAAAACAAGGAGCCGGAAAGCAATACCGGGAAACAGGAGAGAGAGTCCGGCAAAAATGTCACAAGAGAATTATCTTCAAAAGCTAAAGGAAATGAATTCGAGGCTTTCTATGCCGATATTTTGAAATACAACAAGATACGTATCAAGGAATGGAATCAGGGGACACTCACCAAGGGTGGCGCTATGGGTGAGAATGCCCTGAATCCTGACTTCTTTGTCATACAGAAGGTCGGCGACCTTGACCTCGAATATTGGGTGGAATGCAAATGGCGCAAGTCGCTCGCTTCATACAAAGCACTTCCGGAGTATCAGTATGAGCGCTACAAGAAGATCCAGCGCGAATCTCACCGGAAGATATTTATCGCCATAGGTATCGGTGGCACCCCGGATAAACCGCAAGAGGTTTATGTAGTCCCTCTTGATTCCCTCCCGGATGGAAAGATCTCGAAAGCTATCGTCAGTCCCTATTTCCACTCTGATCCCAAGATGCAGCACTCCTCCAGAATCAAAGACTATTTCTATACGAAAGTATTCAGGAAAAACCGTTAAAACAGTTAGTAGTAAGAGGCGGGCAACGAAGCGGAAATAATATATATGATTAATGGAACAAAATAATATAGAGGTGCGCGGAGCACGCGTGCATAATCTTAAGGATATCGACGTTGACATCCCACTTGGAAAGATTGTGGGAATAGCCGGAGTGTCAGGTTCCGGAAAATCATCTCTCGCACTTGGCGTATTATATGCCGAGGGCTCGCGCCGTTATCTGGAATCACTTTCCACATATACCCGGCGACGCATGACACAAGCCACCAAGGCAGACGTCGATGACCTCCGATATATCCCCTCAGCGATAGCCCTGCACCAACGCCCCGGAGTGCCGGGAATGAGAAGCACATTCGGCACCGGAACGGAGCTCCTCAACAATCTGCGCATCCTGTTCTCCCGTGTGGCAAGCCACCCCTGCCCTAACTGCGGGACATATCATGAACCCACAATAGCTGTAGCGGCCGATGAAGCCCTTGTTTGCCCCAATTGCGGCACATCATTCCGTCCGCTCGGCGCCGAACAGCTCGCGTTTAACAGCGAGGGAGCATGTGAGAAATGCGGGGGCACAGGGATAGCCATGACAATCGACCGCTCAACTCTTGTCCCCGATGAATCGCTGACTATAGATGAGGGTGCCGTAGCTCCGTGGAAAACCCTGATGTGGGCGTTGATGACCGATGTGGTGAGAGAGCTCGGGGTACGTACGGATGTCCCCTTCAATCAATTGACAGAGAAGGAGCGCGACATTGTATTCAACGGCCCGGCTGAGAAAGTCAAGATTCTGTATAAATCTAAAAATACCGAGACTGCGGCCAAACTCGACTTTACCTATTACAACGCTGTCTACACAGTAGAAAACGCTTTGGCGAAAGTGACCGACGAGAAGGGAATGAAACGTGTCGAGAGGTTCCTTAAAAGCGGTGTTTGTCCGAGTTGTCACGGCACCCGTCTCTCGGAGAAAGCACGCGGGCCCCGCATAATGGGTATCAATATCGCTGAAGCCACGGCGATGTCATTGTCCGACCTTATCGGTTGGATCCAAAAGGTACCGGCATCCTTACCGACTGAAATGCGACAGATGGCAAAGAGCATCATCGATTCCTTTATGCTGACAGCCACACGACTGATGGAGTTGGGTCTCGGCTATCTTACACTCGACCGCTCCGCCTCTACACTCTCTACCGGAGAACGCCAGCGCATGCAGCTCGCGCGTGTGGTGAGAAACCGTACCACCGGAGTGCTCTATGTGCTCGACGAGCCATCTATCGGACTGCATCCCGCCAATATCAAGGGTCTGACCGGAGTGATGCATGATCTTATCCATGACGGCAACTCCGTTATACTTGTGGATCATGACACTCAGATCCTCAGAGAGGCCAACTGGGTGGTGGAACTCGGTCCGGAGGCCGGAGTCAACGGGGGGAGAATCATCGCAGAGGGGACTGTCCCGCAGATTGAAAAGAACCCGGAGTCGATGATAGGACCTTTTCTTGCCGGGAAAGAGGAGAAGAGNGTTCGTCCGGAAGTGAAATCATCCGAAATGTTTGATATGGGCACCATCGAGATGTCAATCTCNGGCCTTCATACCGTGAAGCCTCTGACGCTGAAAGTTCCGAAAGGTCGGCTCACGGTGATCACCGGCATGTCAGGCTCCGGAAAAACGACGGTAATACTTGAGAGTCTCGTGCCGGGNCTTTTAGCTGAAATCAACGGCGAGAGCAAGCCGGAGCATGTCACGTCGGTATCAGCCGGAGGAATCAGAAATGTCAAACTGATAGATTCCACCCCTATCGGCGCCAATGTGCGCTCAACAGTGGCCACATACGCAAATGTCCATGATGACCTGAGAAAGATCTACGCCAAGCNGCCCCTCTCAAAGGAACGCGGTTACAAAGCCGGAGATTTCTCATACAATACCGGCAGACTCAGATGTCCNCANTGTGACGGNACCGGCGAGATAAGTCTTGATGTGCAGTTCCTGCCGGATGTTGATATTCCCTGTCCGTTGTGCAATGGATCACGTTACGACCGGAGTGCATGGGANGTGGAATGTAAGACGAAACAGGGAGAATCCTTCTCCCTNCCCCGACTTATGGAGCAGGATGTGAATACAGCCATAGACAGTTGCAGCGATTGGAAAACTATCCGTCAGCGTCTTGCAACTCTCAAAGANCTCGGGCTCGGTTATCTTACATTAGGAGAAGCCACTCCGAGTCTGTCGGGAGGGGAGGCACAACGGCTGAAACTCGCTTCGGAGATGNGTAGAGAGCAAGGAGACACACTTTTTGTGTTNGATGAGCCTACAATCGGCCTTCATCCCCTGGATGTCAGGACACTGCTCAGCGTGTTTCAGCGGCTCCTTGACCTCGGAGCCACGGTGATAGTGATCGAACATGACCTTGATGTAATCCGCAACGCCGACTATATCGTAGATATGGGTCCCGGCGGCGGGATTNATGGTGGAAAGATTATCGCAGTCGGTAGGCCGGAGGATATATCTACCAATCAGGAGAGTGTGACCGGACGCTTCATCNTTAAACATGACGTCAATTGAAATCAACCGGATCAGAGCTGAAGCTGATAATCTACCACGGAGAGGAAGCGGTTGAATTTATATCCAACCTCTTTGAAATGGGATACCCGACTGAACCCGAGACGCTCGTGGAANCGGCATGAAGCCTCATTCTCTGCAGTGATACAGGCGATGAGCGACTTGAATCCCTGCACCCGACAGGCTTCTGTCAGTCGCTCCATGAGGNCCTTCCCTACCCCTCTGCCATTGTGGCCCGGGCGCAGATATACGGTAGTCTCCAGTGTNNNCGAATATGCTGAGAATGATTTCCACAAGTGGGCATAGCAATAGCCGACAATACGTCCGGCCTCCACACATACGAAAGCCGGATAGTTTGCCACAATATCGCGTAGNCTCAGCTCCATCGCTTCNGNAGATGGAGCGACGGTTTCAAAGGTAGCAGTGGAATTATCTACATACCAGGNATATATCCGGCATATCTCATCAGAGTCNGTCTGCGGGTCCAAAGGACGGATTTCCCATTCAGCATTATCGGCAGTTGTGATTTTCATTAATGCGACGATTTGTTACAGAGTGCAAAAGTACTAAAAAAGTATGATATAACACCTCAAGGTGAAACAGCAAAAGCCGAAGTCTTCGCGACTTCGGCTTTTGCTGTTTCAGGGTATATACATCTTAGTTATTGATAAGAGTTGCGATATCCTCCTCAACTGTNGAGATAGTGCCGATCTGAAATTTCTCCTTAAGCACTTTCAGGATATCGGGAGTGAAGAATGCAGGGAGTGTTGGTCCGGTATGAATCTTCTGAACTCCGAGATAAAGGAGGGCAAGCAGCACGATGACCGCCTTCTGCTCATACCAGGCGATATTGAACACGATGGGGAGATCGTTGATGCTATCCACTTTGAATGCATCCTTAAGAGCCAATGCAATTCTCACAAGAGAATAGGAGTCGTTGCACTGGCCGGCATCAAGCACGCGGGGCACCCCTTCGATATCACCGAGCGGAAGCTTGTTGTAGCGGTATTTGGCGCATCCTGCGGTGAGAATCACGCAATCCTCCGGTAGGGCCTTTGCAAAGTCGGTATAATAGCTTCTTGAGGCCATGCGTCCGTCGCAACCGGCCATTACCACGAATTTNCGGATCTTNCCACGNTNNATNAGATCAANNANNNTNGGAGCCAGCTCAATCACCTGATGATGAGCGAAACCACCCACAATCTCACCATGCTCGATCTCTGTGGGGGGCTNACATGTCTTAGCCTTCTCGATTACGGCGGAGAAGTCATGGNGTCCTTCGGAATCAGCCTCGATATGAGTCGTGNCGGGCATATTCACTACACCCAGAGTATAGACCCGATCCATATAAGTGGTCTTTGGACGCGGCGGCACTATACAGTTGGAGGTGAATACGAAACAACCATTGAATGTCTCAAACTCATCAATCTGTTTCCACCATGCGTTGCCATAATTACCGGCAAAGTGCGGATACTTCTTGAAGAAAGGATAGTANTGCCCCGGGAGCATTTCCGAATGGGTATAAACGTCAACACCTGTGCCGGCGGTCTGTTCGAGCAATTCCTCAAGATCGTGCAGGTCATGGCCCGAGATAAGGATACCCGGATTCTTCCGCACNCCTATATCCACCTTTGTGATTTCAGGATTGCCATACGTCCCTGTATTTGCCGAATCAAGCAAAGCCATGGCCTTTACGCCACCCTCTCCCATAAAGAGNACGGTCTTAAAGAGCTCATCAACCGTAATGTCCTGACGACTCACCTCTTTCAGAGTCTTTTCAATGTGAGAGTACACCTCGTCATCCTCATATTTGAGNTTGGCGGCATGACGTGCATATGCAGCGGCACCCTTGGCGCCATAAATGGCAAGTTGCTTCAGGCCACGCTTATCTGCATCCGGCTCCGCGAGCACACCGGTGACAGCCTCAAGTTTATNATAATCCGAGGGTTCTGCCTCAAGCGCCACCTCGGGAGCATCCGGGATATCTATGCCGANCTGCTCACACTTGGCTTTGAGTTCCCGTTTCATCTGAAAAGCCCGGGTGATAAAACCGTCGAGTGAGGGATTATCGAAATTGGCGTTGGTTATGGTGGTGAAAAGAGCATCTATCACCTGATGACTTGCGTCTCTTCGGGCCTCGCCATGACTNCGAAGCAGATCATTCAGGATAGCCACGCCACGTGTGGCATAAAGGAGAAGGTCCATTCTGCCGGAGGTTTCCGGGAGTTTTCCGCATACACCCCGCAGCGTACACNCGCTCCCCTTAGCTGTTTCCTGACACTGATAACAGAACATTGATGGTTGATTTTCCATGGAGTCTTTACTTTATGAGGTTGATTTACGGTTTAACCTTTATAAGCATCATCTTTGAATCAGCCTTCGCGAAGACACTATGAGGCACCTCTGCTCCGAGAAGAAGGAATTCCCCGGCCTTGATANTGTTTACTTTATCAAGTATCGTAAACTCAATCTCACCTTCCAGTACAGTCACCATCACTTCGGCGGGAGCCACATGAGTNTCAAGCTTCTGTCCGGCTTTGAANGCTACGAGAGCGACTCCACCNTTTCCGTTGCTGAAAATCTGCTTGGTGTGTACTTTATCACTACCGGCCTCAATCTGATTGGAGATACCATGTACCTCTCCAAACTTATACTCAGTATTAATCATAATTCTGTTTTTTATATTAAAAAATAATTTCNGCGACATTATCGTCACCATCCTTTAAACAATCTCAGAATGCCATCTGTTCACTNNTGCGGAATGATTCAAGCCGGNANATCCTATCAATTTGCCACTCTCGATTGACNTGAGAAATGTATTCCNNGGTATCGATACAATANTCAGAAAACAGCTGANACCTATAATATAATAGATGATGCAATGGGGTCGTTATATTGGTAAGTATCTCCTGAAAGCAGGTAGNGAAATCNATTAACCTTATGTTCAAAGGGNTTTGTCCCCTACTGCATGAGAAAGCACTCAACATCAAANAGAAACATNTACAAACAGAACCATATATATATGAAATCTAAATTTATAGTCCCNTTNTTAGCCGCAACTCTTCTNAATGGCTATAAGGTATTCGCCGACAACGGTCCGGNAGTATCTGTTGACCCCATTCCGGATCTTCAGNCTACCGCGCCGATAGGGTCTGTGGCTATGGGAGACCATGAAAATTTTCCGGAATATGAGCTTGATCTNGAGATGGCGCCGGGTCCTTTCAAAGCGAACTGGGAATCGATAGAATCGAATTATCCCGGCTCACCTGACTGGCTACGCGATGCCAAATTCGGCATATGGGTTCATTTCGGACCCCAATCAGCTGGAGAAAGCGGTGATTGGTATGCACGCAATCTATACAAGGAAGACCATAAGGCATATGCCAATCATCTGAAGAACTTCGGTCATCCTTCAAAAATCGGATATAAAGATGTGCTTCGGAACTGGAATCCCGATAAACTTAACCCCGATTATCTCGCTGAACTATATCATAAAGCGGGAGCACGCTTCCTCATGATACAAGGGGTACACCACGACAACTATGACTTATGGGACTCCAGATATCAGCCCTGGAATTCAGTCAATATCGGTCCGCACAGGGACTTGCTCCGGGAATGGGCGGATGCATGCCGCAAGCATGACATCCGCTACGGAGTGACCTTCCATCATGAATATACCTGGTGGTGGTGGCAGACAGCCTTTGGAGCGGATTCACAGGGGGAATATGCGGGGGTGCCCTATGACGGCCATCTCACATTGGAGGATGGTAAAGGTGAATGGTGGGAGGGATACGACCCTCGGTTGCTTTATGGAGTTGATCTCAGGGAATATGAGACAGTCGACGACAATGCCCACACAGCGTGGTCACCTCCCAAAGCAGGGATATTCAGCAATCACCTCGGATATGCGAAATGGTATGCCAAGCAATGGGCACAACGTATTATGGATGTGACGGATAATTATGATCCCGACTTTATCTATACCGACGGTACTGTCCAGGGTCCCTTCACAGGTGACGGCACCGGCACCGGATTCAAATCGAATGCCATGCAACACGTCATGGCCGATTACTACAATAAGGTTCTGAAGAATCGTGGTAAGGTAGATGTCTTCAGCATTATTAAGTTTCGCCGTCCTACCAACGGAGCGGTAAACACAGCTGAATTTGAATTTCCCGACAGCATCAATGCCTCGCAGCCTTGGATAAGGGAGGCCCCTGTAGGCGACTGGTTTTATGCACCGGGATTCACGTATGATTCAGGTATGATGATCCGGTTCATAATAGAATCTATCGCCCGCGACGGCAACGCAGCCCTGAATATCTGCCTGCAGCCCGACGGCAGCATTGATTCCGACTGCGTAAGGATGCTTGAGGAGGTAGGAAGCTGGATGAACCGGAATGGAGAAGCCGTCTACGGGAGCCGGGCATGGCATACTTTAGGAGAGGGAGTTGAAATTGACGGGAAGCTGCGCAAGCTTCCGGGTGGAGGTCTTGGTAAATATCATGCCGAATTTACGTTCACGCCGGAAGATTTCCGTTTCACCTCAGGTAAGAACGGTAGTGTGTATGCCTTCTGCATGACCGTGCCTGAAGGGGGAAGCGACGTGATGATAAAATCTCTGGCAAAAGCCAATGAGGGGATTCCGGATATCAAGGAGGTGACCCTTCTCGGATATGAGAATCCATTGAAATGGGAGCAGACAGAGAGCGGGCTGAAAGTGAGTCTCCCGACAGATCTTTCCGACTTCCGGTCAGCGCTGGTGTTCCGGATTGATTGACCGNCAGGATNTATAGTATAAATAGATAAATTAGTTTGGCAACTCCCAAATTTTTAATAAATCGGTCAAAATTCTTAACTTTGCAGGCAGAATAAACAACCGATTTAAAACAATATTCCTATGGATGGCATTATCANGGGTCTTACCCTCCCGTTTTTAGGTACGGCATTAGGAGCGGCCTGTGTGTTATTTATCAAGGATCAGATTCCCCGGCTGCTCCANAAGGGACTGACGGGATTCGCCGCAGGCGTGATGGTGGCGGCCTCCATCTGGTCGCTCCTTATCCCCTCGATGGAGATGACAGGNGAAGAGGGTTTCATGAGAGTGCTCCCTGATGTAGTGGGGTTCATACTTGGAATTGCATTTCTACTGATCCTTGACATCACAGTGCCTCATCAGCATATCGATGATAAGGAGAGCGAGGGGCCGCGAAGCAATATNTCGCGTACAAGCAAGCTCGTGTTTGCAGTGACACTCCATAACATACCGGAAGGTATGGCCGTGGGTGTGGCTCTNGCAGGGGCACTTGAGCAGAATGCCTATATATCGATGGCCGGCGCATTGGCGCTCTCCGTAGGTATCGCTATACAGAATTTCCCGGAAGGAGCGATCGTATCGATGCCGTTGAAAGCTGCCGGCAACAGCCGGAGAAAAGCCTTCGGAATGGGTGTGCTCAGCGGACTTGTCGAGCCGATCGCGGCTATCGTCACTATTCTGTTGGCCTCGTTTGTGATACCGGTGCTCCCCTATCTTCTTGCATTTGCGGCAGGCGCGATGATGTATGTNGTGGTGGAGGAACTCATTCCGGAGACACAGGAGGGATCTCATTCCAACTGGGGAACAATAGGCTTCACCATCGGGTTCGTGCTGATGATGGTGCTCGACGTGGTGTTGGGATAACTATTTTATTCTGACTGAACCAATTCTGACATAACTTATTTTTACCGAACAGACAGAAAGAGGAAAGACCCTGGAGAGGGTGAACAATCACCGCTCCGGGTCTTTCCTTGATTTATGCATAGGCTTTGTGATCCAGAAGGATATGCGCAACATCACAAGAAGCGAAATGGCTACGACCGCCCCATCCCATGCAGGATCAAGATGTGGCTGCAACTGTATGAAGAGGAACAACCCGAAAGTGACAACACACACCGCAAGGAGTATATAACCGGCCAACCGCGACATACCTATCCGACGAATAAAAAGGATGCCCACGCCAAAAATAGCGGTAAGGATCCACATGAAGATATCCATAATTTTTGACTTTTTAAAATAATTTTGACTTTTATATACAACGTCCTGCAGCGGACTTTAGTTGACGGCCGACGGAACCATTCCTCTCTCCCATACGTTATAATGTAGTAATCAGCGTGATTCTCCGGCAAGTCGCCGGGAAAGTACCAACGTTGCTATCCACTATAGCGTAATGAGAACAATTCTATTCATATTGTCGTGTATATTCACTGTCGCCATCCTGAATGCCCGCACTGTCGCCTCCGATTCCGTGACTGTGCATTTCCGGCAATCGCATATCCAGATTGACCCTGCTTTTAAAGGGAACGGCAAGACACTTGACAGCATCTTCAAGAAGCTGGGGACCCAGTCGCCGGAAGAACGAACACGCGCTCTGCGTCATATTTCCGTGACCGGGAACGCATCTCCTGAAGGGACAGTGAAATTCAATGAATACCTTTCGGAGAAGCGTGCGGAAGCCATTCTTAAGCTTTTTCAAGAGAAAGGGATGCTTCCGGAAGATACAGAAACCGACCACCATTTCTCCGGACGAGACTGGAGCGGACTGCGGAGTGCAGTGAGGGCTGATTCCGCTGTGCCCTCACGCCGGAAAGTGCTTAACTTACTCGACAGCATCCTCGGGCCCAATCCGCCGGCACATCCACTAAGCGACCTCAAGAGGATTGACAAGGGAATCCCTTACCGCTATCTCTATACCGAATTATTTCCCGGATTGCGAGCGTCGACACTTGTAATTGAATATGAAGAACTTTTCCCTCCCATCATACTTGAGAATCCGGAACGTCTTACCACACGGATCACCGTCATTCCCGACATGCCTTCCATTCCGGAACTGCAAACCATAGAGCCATACACACCGATAAAGGAATGTAAGCCTTTCTACATGGGGCTGAAGAGCAATCTCCTCTACGACGCGCTGCTTCTTCCGAATATCGGGGCAGAGTTCTACATCGGCAAGGGATGGTCGCTCACAGCCGACTGGATGTATGGATGGTGGGANCGCGACCGTAGCCATTATTACTGGAGGGCCTATGGAGGCACCATCGGAGCAAGGAAATGGTTTGGGCGAAAAGCCTCTGAAAAACCGCTCACCGGCCACCATCTCGGGATATTCGCAGGGGTTGTCACCTATGATTTTGAACTCGGGAAAGGGGGTATAATGGGNGGTCTGCCNCACCGCACACTCTGGGACCGTTGCAACATCATCAGCGGTGTGGAGTATGGGTATTCCCTTCCTGTGGCCCGCAGATTGAATATCGATTTCACAATAGGAATCGGATATTTGGGTGGGAAATANCTTAAATATGAACCGAAAGATGGNTTTTACATNTGGCAATCCACCCACCGGCTCCATTGGTTCGGACCAACCAAGGCGGAGGTGTCGCTTGTATGGCTTCTCGGTTGCGACAACTATAACAGAAGGAAAGGGGGTNCAGGAGAATGAAACTAAAGAGAAAGATCACTACCGTTCTGCTCACGGCCTCAGCCCTCAGCCTACTCCCCTCGTGCCGTCACAAGGATCTATATATGGAGGAGGATATGACTTCACGGCTGCAGGTGGTGTTCGACTGGAGAGATGCCCCTGATGCCACCCCGGCATCNATGGCGATGTATCTCTACGAGAATGAAGGTGGAAATCCGATGCGGTTCATATTCTCCAACTCCACAGGAGGAGAGATAAAGGCACCATTCGGGACACACCACGCAATCTGCATGAACGCAGATATCAACGACTGGGCAAGAATGAGGAATTCTGAAAATATAGANACACTTGANATCTCGACACTTGATTCCGAATCGCTTCCGGTGCAGAGAATACGCTCAGAGACAGTGCCACGTGCTGAAGGAACTGAGAATGAACGAATGGCCACCACTCCACATATGCTGTGGGGGAGCCGATTGAACAATATATCGATTGTGCCGCATGAGGGGACACAGACCATCACTTTGTATCCTCATGAATGTATCTGCTATTATACNGTTGATATTCTTGACGTCACCAATCTTGAAGGGGTTGAGAGCTCGGCTGTGGATGGTTCGNTATCCGGGATGGCTGAGGCCTACAACCATGGGGCCNANTCCCCTACCGACANACCTGTGACGATGACATTCACTCTTATAGGGGATGCGGCGAAAAAGAGCCTTCACGGGGAGTTCCTTACATTCGGGGAATGTTCCCTCACCTCCCGGAAACACTATCTGACAGCCTATATGGTGCTCTCNGACGGGAGCCGATGGTATAAGACCTTCGATGTGACCGATCAGGTNAGCAAAGCCGATGATCCCCGACATGTNCATATCNTNGTGAGCGGCCTTGAGCTTCCCCAGCCACCTTCGGAAGGATCGCAGAGCCTCACTACAGATGTCAATGAATGGCAATCTGTCAATATCGGCATTCAGATGTGATATTNACATAGTGATATTAACATTTTAGGCTTGAACTATCGTCAGAATCAAATTGTTATAAAATTGACGATTGAAAAGAGACAGCATTGGCAAAAGAATCCACACTGCCGCGTAAATTCGCCTTAGATTGAAAAATTAAAAACAATTATATTATGAAAAAGACACCACTATTCCTCATGGCCATGAGCGCNCTCGCCCTTGCGTCATGTTCTGAAGACGAACCGGTCAGCGTCCGTCAGAATCTAAAAGAGGCTATATCGTTCCGGTCAGGGATGGCGACTCGTGCCACAGAGACCACCAACGCCAATCTCAGTAAGATATTTGTGACTGCATTCGCGCAAGACACCACCTCATCGGGGGCAAAGNCCACCGGAGGCTATGACTTATANTTCAATAATGCAGAATTCGATAAAGGTTCCGATTCATTCTTCCAAGGGGCAGATGGGAAGGAATATGACTGGCTGTCGGAGAATGGAGAGATCAAGTTCTTCTCCTACTCACCCTCGCAAGATGAGCTTGGAGCTGATATTATTGAAAAGGATGACCAACCCGGNCTTTCACTCGTAAGTTTCTCTCCGGCTGAGGATATAGGCAAGCAGGTAGACTTTATCACGGCAACTGCCAGCGGCACAAGAAAAGCCAACGGCTCGAGCGGCGTTGAGCTGACGTTCGACCACCGACTGTCGCAGATAGAGATTCAGGGAAAGTCGGAGAATACAACCTACACATATAAAGTGTTAGGAGCCAAAATAGGCCGTGCGGAATATCTGGGTGATTTTGATTTCAACACCAATAAATGGACTCTTGACAGCTGGCACGACAAACTCGTATACACCACCAGTTGCGACACCACCACTCTTACGGCCACTCCACAATCGCTTATGGGGCCATCGGGGAATGCAATGCTGCTTCCTCAGACCCTTACAATCTGGAATCATACCGGCGATCCTGACAATGCGGCGAGGGGGTCATATCTCGGAGTGCTTATCGAGATCACAAGAAAAGACAACGGATTCAGAGTATTCCCTTATCCTGACAACAAGGGGAACAAAGAGTATGATTGGGTAAGCGTTCCACTCTCAGGGACATGGGAGCAGGGTAAGAAGTATATCTACACCCTTGACTTCACAAACGGAGCCGGTTATATAGATCCTGATGGTCCTGATCCCGGTAAACCGGTTTTAGGTCCTATCCAATTCAATGTGACAGTCAACGACTGGATCGAGGAGGATATGCCGACCTCAATGGCCACCGACGCATAATAATATTGACCTTTAATAAAAACATAGAGAGGGAGAAGATTCCGATGAATCTTCTCCCTCTCTATGTTTTTATTAAAGGGAGACCGACCTCAAAGTCGTAGATGTTCCGGAAGAGATAGAGGATGGGGGGTGCCAATTATTGCCGTGAACGCGGCAGAGTGGTATCAGTGTGCATTTTTCATTCGCTGAATAGTCGTAAGTAAAGAAATAATTATTAAATT
This sequence comes from Bacteroides sp., assembly GCA_014801605.1. Taxonomy (GTDB): domain Bacteria; phylum Bacteroidota; class Bacteroidia; order Bacteroidales; family Muribaculaceae; genus Lepagella. Next base: position 7,865 of record JAAVDU010000054.1, on the reverse strand, counting down.
TGCGGCATTAACCTGAATAATAACTTCAAACCGCTTATCCATCATGAGATTGTTACCCTTACTGATATCTCAGTCTGTCCTGATTCTCGCCGGCAGCGCACCTTTCCAGAGTCGTGATCTCAACCGAATGGCAGATTATATTTCTGAGAAAGAGGGAGCTGAGGGAATAATATGGGAGGTAGGTCTTTCAGAGGAACCTGTAGAGGACGGCAGCAGAGTCGCCCTATACGGCGACACCCTCTACTCTGAAACCTTGGGAGGCACACGACGCTGGTATCATCTGAAAAATGACACTCTATTTCACACAAGAGAGGAAACACTGACAGAGGCTGTGACTGTTTGTCCCGGAGTTCCGTCCGGTGCATTGGGGGGAGGGAATCACACCGGGGAGACCCCTTACCGGGCGACAGGTGCCAGTTCCGCTTCTGTCAGGATCATCAGGGAGGGATCTCATTGGGGAATGTCGGAAAAGAAGGGGTTCATAACCATCTTCCCCGGAGATACGGTCAGGGCTTTCATGACAACGGAAAGATTCCGGTATCATGAGAGCAATTCAGTTTGCGTCAATTCCGGATATGATATTGAATACACCTCCGGAGAAGGGGATGCTACCGTGGAGACGGGAAAGAGGACTGCCCACGATGTGGAGATAAGGAGATGGTTCACCGACTTACCGTTGCCCTACGCCGTATCCATGAGGCATGTTTACTATGGGGATGACGGAGTCGAGTCATATTATGAAGAGTGCATCTATGTCTCAGAGAGGGGTTCGGTAGAAAATATCGAACAAACGGAGGATATGTCTGCCGAGAAAATGCAGGATATTGTAAGAAATGTTCTTTCAGAGCTGACAATGAATGAAAACGGCGGAGTGCTCAGCCTTACCTTCAACACACCTTATCCATTGAAACTGAGTCTGGATATATTCACTGACAGCGGTATACCATGCCTACATGAAGATTTTGTCGCCGATGGCATAGGAACCCTCACGTTCCCATGTACGTCTGTTCCAATGGGACGCCGTCTCATCGTAATAAGCGGCTACGGATTAAGCGAGCGTCGTTATGTAAGATTCCACTGATAGCTTTGTGATTACCTTATCCGGCAGTAGCCACGATCTCATCTATATTTCAAGCAACCGAACTTAACAGCCAAATCACAGCCATGAGACACCTGATAACGCTCATATTCCTTTTTGTAACCCTTCAGCCGATTGTCGCACAGGGAATTGATCTTCCTGACCGTAATATATGGCCTGAGACACCCCAGGCGGCGACCTTGAGGGAAGTAACGATGCCCCCTCCCGCCTACTCCACGGGATCTGTCACTTTCAGTGTTCCCTTATATACCATAGAGACCGACGGCCTTGACATCCCACTTGAGCTAAGGTATGTCTCCAACGGTATACATGTGACCGACGATCCATATCCCATAGGGTACGGGTGGTCGTTGCTACCGGCTTTCAAGATCACTCGAGTCATTCTCGGACGTCCCGACGGGGAGGGCTACGAGTTTATCGGAGATCGTCCGGTACGGTCACTGACCCACCCGATGAAACAGAGGTGCTTGGTCGACCGCTATGCGTCCTCAAAAGATCCGGGATATCTATTTGACTCCGAGCATGATATCTTTACCTTTCATCTTCCCGATGTATCCTTCAACGCATGGCTTGATGATGGTGTCTTCAAAACCGTAGGACATTCGGAGTACCGCCTGCAGGCAGATACGGGATTGGCATCAATAACAGTTACTGACCCACATGGCAGGATCTGGAAGTTTGCGACCCTCGGTGCGACAGGGAACAACCCGACTCCCATGGAATGGGGACTTACGACGGTGACCTTACCGACAGGAAAGAGGATTGAATTCAACTGGAGCTTCGGCTATCATGGAATCCCCAATGGAGGCACCAGCTATAAATGGGATCATTACTATCCTCTAATAAAAAACGGGTATCTTCCCGAGTCATCATGGAACGGAGCCCATAACAGTAGTTCAGGGTTTTCTCCGGAGATACTCGACCTGAAGTCGATCACCTATCCCGGCGGCGAAGTTATCTTCAGCTACAACGGGACCTCCCTCTCCCCTACTACACTTAAAGAACTGACGGTAAAGGCAGGAGGAGAGGCTATAAGAAAAATCACTTTCAAGCATGGGACGACTCCGTCGGAAAGAACCATGCTGAAGGAGATAGTCTTCCCTGACGACTCGCATTACACCTTCACATATAATTCTGAAACATTCGCAGGCTCGGAAGCCTGTGACTACTGGGGCTATTACAATAATGGCAACGGCTTGCAGACCGGCCCCGGAATGACAATAACGTATAATGCGGGAGAACCGGGGATCCAGATCACAGGATGTGACCGCACACCTGACGAGGAGAAAATGCAGGCCCGGATATTGACGAAGGTGAAATATCCGACCGGAGGGAGCGTGGAATGGGAATATGAGGCTCACCGTTTCGATCCTGTGGATTTTATAGATTGTCCTGACATCAGCAAGACAAAAGACAAGACTCTGTCGTTCGGAGGAGGCCTCAGGGTAGTAAGGGAGATTCTCAGGGAGAGTGAGGGGGATACGGATCCCCTCATCGTGGAATATGTGTATGGGAATGGTGGTGACGGCAAAGCTGTAGTGGAGCAGCATCCCACAGCCTCGACCTTCCTCAGCAATACATCCCTTCTTGTTAATGCAGGTACAACTATTGAATATACCGGGATAGGGATGTGCGGCATGATATCCTCATCGCCAAACTCATCCTGTATGTCGTATAGATTTGGCGACCCGCTGATATGGTATGAGGAGGTGCAGGAGATCTATCCCGAGGGGAGGATAGTACATCATTTCAGGAAAGAGGAAACCAGTGAGTATAACCTCGCATGGCTGAACGGAATGAAGCCTGTGTCTCTCTACAATGTATTCAATTCCGGAATACTGGAGACCCTTACGGAGACATACGGTAGCAGGAATGGCAAAGAGACTCTGCTGGAGAAAAGAGAGACGGAGTATGAGGTCGGGGACTTGTATCCTTCATTTCAAGGGATAATCGTTGACCGGAAAATTTGTCAGAGCGGATTCGGCAATATAGTTCCTGATTTCCCGGAAGAGTATTATATCATTCTCAAAGGTAGATATGATTACGGAGACAATGATATATATGAGGCTTATCCATATACGATTACTCCAGCGATATGGCAGCCCGGCAGTGTCACTCATACTGAATACACTGAAAACGGTGCTATAACCACCACCGAAACCTACACCTATGTCGAGGGCACCGGTCTGTGCGAGTCGGTGACAGTGACGGGAGGAGGTGTGACAACCCTGACCGAGTATGTATATGCGGATCGGTTCTCCTCCTCCGTTGCGAAGGCGATGAAGGATGCCAATATCGTGGGTGAGCCTGTGGGGGTACGTCGCACATGCGGCACCGCTGTGACGGAGGAATATCTGGAGATGGGGCGTATCGGAAGCGATAATCTGTTCCGACCCCTAACCTACCGGAAATCGCGCGGGGGGGCCACTCCATATATAGTCCGCACCTACAGTTGGTCGGCAGACGGTAACCTGCTCTCGCATTACGATGCCGACGGAGTGAAGACAGAATATACATGGGATACGACCACCGGTATGTACCCTCTGACGATGAANGTGGGGGGCAAGCTCACCACTACANCCACCNGGAANCCTNTCNTGGGGGTCGCCTCCCTGAAGGATCCNTCGGGTGTGACGGAAGCTTACACTTATGACAGCGAGTTCCGCCTTACAACGGTGAAGAGGAACAACAGACTTATGGACTCATTCACCTACTCTGTGAATGATAACTGCACGAGCAACGTTNTCTCACGGGAATGGGTGTCATCGTCAACAAACTTCTACTCCAAGAGTGATGTCGACGGACTGGGGCGTGTCGTCCGCAAGACGATGCAATATCCCGAGGGCCCGGTGTCGGTNNTCACTGAGTTCGACGCCATGGGTCGTCCCGTAANGCANTGGAACNGNGCNCCCTCCTCTCCGGGTTCAGCCATTTCCTCTTATAAATCATCCGCCACAAGCTTCTACTCCGACAGCCGTCCCTTCACCGAGACCCTCTACGAGGCATCACCTCGGAAGGTCGNAACAGCTGAGATAGGNCCGGGNGAGAAGTGGCGCACCGCCGGCAGGATGGTGGAACACGAGCGCCTTGTAAACGACATCCCGGACTACTCGCTNCTGCATATAATTCCNNCCTCAACAGGAGTAACAATCAAGGAGATGTATCCGCGNGGTTCGCTGCATGTGGATATCACCNCCGACGAGGACGGCNACGAGCATANGGTATACACNGATGTCAGAGGCCTGAAGTTGTACGAGAGCATCAGGGGGNCGGGGACATACTATGTGTATGACGACTACGGCGATCTCCGCTACATCCTACCCCCGGAGGCGGCNCCNGAAGACAAGAGGACGTCGGAGCGCATGAGGAACCTCTGCTACTGGTATGACTATGACACACGCGGGAACCTCATCACACGAAAGCTCCCGGGGGTCAGGGAGGAGCGTTATCTCTATGATCCGGCCGATCGTCTCGTAGCCGAGAAAAGCCGAGACCTGCCGGATGGCATGTGGAGGTTGCACATATACGACGGGTGCGGGCGACAGGTGCTTACTGTCAACGCGAGGATAAGCGACATACAGGCNTCAAGTTTTGCCGATTGCTGNCGNACGGCGTCACTTTCCGGCACCNCCTCATTCGCGGGATATTCAGTCACCCCCGCGGTTGGTGTCCCNTCCACAGCATCGTGCNNGGTCGGAGAAGCGCTCTACTANGATGATTACGGCTTCATAACCCGTCTCGGNCTCGGAGCAGACTTCCAATATAAGCATCCGGTATCNGAACTCGGTATCGGAGAGAGGATAGANGCNTCCGTGCGAGGCTCCATCACCAAAGGGAATTCNCTTGNCCGNCTGACAGGGAAATATACCGGCGCGGGGTATGAGGCATATTACTATGACAGTATGGGCATGGAGCTGCAGAGATGTGCCACGGGATATAACCGNGGACGTCTCACCACGCTCTANACTTACAGTCTCGATCCACTTTCTGTCCACCGCACCTACGGAGGCTCTCTTCCCGATCTCGACACCTACTACCGCTATGACNCGGCGGGTCGCGCCAAGGAGATAAGCNATGTGCAACGGCGCTCTGTGGGGGGNGTGGAGATTTGCGACACCGCCTCNACGGTGCTGAGCTTCGACAAAGTGGGAAGAGTCATCGCTGAACAGAGCGNTAATGTGAGGCGCGAACTGACTTATGACGTGCGCTCATGGTTGCGTAAAACTGAAACAAAGACCCTATCCGGCTCCAATATCTTCTCTGAGAAGCTGAAGTATGAGGATGGTGTCACNCCGCTTTACTCAGGNCGCCTGTCGGGATACGAGTGGANACACGGCACCGTAAANGCGNTCCAGAAGTATGATTTCACATATAACCGTCGTGGGAATCTGATCAAGGCCGCGTACACTTCAGGAGAGTCGGGGGCCGATTTCACCACAGAGTATACGTACGGACTGAGAGGNGAACTCAAGAAACTGAAGCGCAANGGTGTCATAGATGTACATCCATCCGGCAAGCACACCTATGGGCTGCTCGATGACATCACGGCTGATTATGAGGGGAACCGCCCGGTAGGACTTACCGTGGAGAGCGATGCCCAGGTATTCTCATCGCGCACCGGCATAAGGGGTGCAGGGGAGTTCTCCATGTCGTATGACAGTAGCGGTCGCCTTCTGTCTGACACGCATCGGGGCATAACATCAATAGAGTATGACAACTCGGGATATCCAATCAGTATAGACTTCTCATCGGGTGATGCATACACCCGGGTGCAGGATTCGGAGGGTAGACTTATACGTAAGACACTGACATCACAGGCCTCTTCGGGCAAGACAATAGAGACTGTGCGTGTATACACCGGCGGAGGTCATATTCTCCGCAACGATACTCTCGAGATGACTCTTTTCCCGGGAGGATACTTCTCGCCTGACGGTAGAGTATATTACTATGTGAGGGATTACCGCGGTAACAATGCCGGTGTGGCGCAATCAACCGGCATCGTGCGACAGATCATGAATTACTATCCCTATGGCGAGCCATTCAGCGAATGGAACTGGGAGTTGGCCGGTAGTAAATTCGGAGTGTCGTCTAACCGATATCTCTTCTGCGGCAACGAGCGTGAGACATCCTTCGGCATGAACCAGTATGACTTCAATGCGCGCAGCTATCTTGCCTCCTTCCCGACGTTTACGCAGATAGATCCGCTCTGCGAGAAGTATCCCTGGCTCAGTTCTTACGCCTATTGCGGAGGCGACCCCATCAACCAGTCTGATCCGACCGGCGAGGTAGTTGAGACTGTATGGGATGTGCTGAATGTGCTGTACGATGCCGGGATGACTATATATACCTTCTCCACAGGGGATAACGAAGGCGGCAAAGGCTACCTTGTGGATCTCGGCTGCGATGCCCTTGCGGTGATTATACCGGGCCTTCCTGCCGGAGCGTCGAAATTGGCAAAGGCCGGGGCTAAAGGTGCGACCAAGGCAGTATCCAAACAAGCCGCTAAAGAGGTTGTAGAGCATGAAACCAAGAAAGAGGCCAAACAGACCTTTTTGGGCCGCATGTCTAAGGGTAAGCTTTACAATAAAGAGATGAAGGATAAAGCGACTGGGGAGGGTCGAAAAGTGGCTTGCGAAAAACGTGTGGTTCCTATGAATGAAAAAGGCAACATAAAGGGTAATCGAACAGATGCAGATATGTTGGAGCATATAGTAGATGATAAATTCATCATGGATGAGAACAAACTGACGAACCTCGGGAAATTGAGCAAAGGTCAAAAAGCTGCCAAAGATTATATTGAAGCATGTAAGGCTAAGGGCGTTCCGGCATTTTTTGAGGTGAGAAGTCATATACCCGAATTTAATCTTATGCCTGGTGATAAGATTCAGGTCATAGACTATCGAATTAACTATAAAGAGATAATAAAGAAACGATGAATGTGTATGAGAGAATAGTGGAACTCCTCAAGGAGGAGCCTCTGCTGAAGGATTTCGTATATGTGAAATCCAAATCTATGTTTATCAAGAAAGTGGATAATATCCAGTACATACTGCATCTTTATCATGTGTTTACCTTCAACTTTTGGGTAAATGTATATCCAACTACCGCTATACGCTATGATATTCTGCACAAATGGTTTGAGAAATTCAGTTTCAGGACTGTCAGAGATCAGAGAAATACATGTACCAGTGGAACGGCCTGCTGGCCTCAGCTTTTAGGTCTTGAATCGTGTTATAGCTTTCTTTACTCCGAGGAGGATTTTGATGAGGTTTACCCTCAACTGCTTCAGACGGTAAGATGTCTGATTCAGGAAACATTTCCTAAGTTCACATCTCTAAAGGACTACTATGATCGGGTGATTGCACCCGTCCTTACGGGGGAGAGAGACCTCCCCCATAATTCGGCGGACTGGGTATTCGAGTATCTGTCAGCAACAAGAATCGTGGCTCCGGATAAATATGAGGACGTGAAGAAAGTAGTCATGTCACATGTTAAGGAAATGACCGCAAAAGGTGAACCTAACATTATGGAATACGTCGGTAAATGGGATGAGATATTCGCTTATTTGGAGAGCCTTGATTTCTCTTCGGGGAAAGCGCGTGAGCCGAAGACTGACACCAAGAGGAAGCGTAAGCCAAAGGAGAAGAAGGATGAGTAACGTCAATACGGGAAACGATGAATGTGTATGAGAGAATAGTGGAGCTCCTTATGGAATAGTGGAGGGCCTGCAGTCGAAACTGCAGGCCCTCTGTTCAATAACAATGAT
>JAAVDU010000053.1 GCA_014801605.1 Bacteroides sp. | reverse complement strand
ACATCTGTCTGCGAATAATTTCCATTATTTTGATTTTATTGCAAAGATAAGCATTTATATCTTCCAATCCAAACGAATTTGTAATAATCAGCAGGTATATCTGCCGATTATTACAAATATGCGAGAATCGGCAGATATATCTGCTGATTCTGCAATAATTCTCAACACAATCGGTCGGATGCCGTAGGGAGGTGGCCGGAGCGAAGGGGGATAAAACAGAAAAAGGCTGACTCACGTCAGCCTGATTTCCTTCAATTAAAACAACAATAACAACTTTTTCAGAACGCTTATAGCAGTTATATCTTTTTAAGCATCAGCTTAATTCGATTTGCTTTCAGGTTCATCGGATTTATCATCCGATTTACGATATTATAACAACGGCATCGCGAGGATGGTTCGATGCCGTTGAATTTTTTCAGTCGTGTCATTGGAGATAGTCGAGATAGATCTCCAGAGCCCCCTTGATCTCGTCGTCGGTAGGGAGACAGTCTATCTCCGGATTTCCGATCTCCGTGAGCAAGGTGAAGTTGGGACGCCCGTAGTTGGCATTCTTCTTGTCGTGAGCCATATAGCCCATCAATATAGGGATATCCTCACACCCTACACGCGCATTCGGGTAGTTCTCCTTCAGAAGATTGACATAGATTGAGATCTCTTTTGAGGGTAGTCCTTTCTGCATATGGCTGAGGATGAGTTCCACCAATAGTCCGTGTGCCACCGCCTCACCGTGGGCAAGCGGTCGGCCTCGCTCTATGGAGAGGCTCTCGAAGGCATGCCCTGCGGTATGCCCGAAGTTGAGGATCTTCCGCAATCCCTTCTCCGTAGGATCCTGAGCCACTACATCCTCCTTGATCTCCACACACCGCTTCATGGCTCTCTCGAGAAGCTTATGGTCGGAGATTACCTTCTCNACGGGGAGAAGTTCGCGGTAAAGGGCATCATCGGCTATCAGGGCTGTCTTCAGCATCTCGGCATATCCCGACAGAAGCTCTCTTTGAGAGAGGGTGGCAAGAGGAAGCGCGGAGATAATCACCTCCGATGGGAGATGAAAGGCCCCTATCTCATTCTTCAGACCCTTGAAGTTGATTCCTGTCTTCCCTCCGGTGGCGGCATCCACAGCACCNAGNAGNGTNGTGGGGAGATTCACCACACGTATTCCACGTTTGAAAGTGGCGGCCGCAAAACCTCCGGTGTCGGTGACAAGGCCACCTCCGATATTGACCACAACGCTTCTCCTTGTAGCCTCGATATCCTCGAGAGCCTGCCAGATGGTNTGCACGGTCTCGATATTCTTATGGTCCTCCCCCGGAGGAATCACACATATGTTGCAGCNTTCGCGGATAATCTCACAATCTTTCAACATAGGCATGACTGCCCTCTCTACATTTGAATCGGTCACTATGGTAACAGTGGCCGGGTTGAGGTTTTTCACGGCGCGGTCGAGGNTGCGGCGCAACCGGGAGAGGGGGAGTGCATATTCAAGCCAGTCGGCAAACTCATCCATGGAGGGGAAGATGATGTCGGCCCCCTCCTTCACGAATTCCTCACGTTTTATCGGTCCGGTGGTCACGGCTACCGTGAATGCTCCGGCCGCCTTTCCGGCGCGTACACCTAATGGCGCGTTCTCCACCACAATAGCCCGCGCAGGATCGATTCCGGCTTTCGCCGCCCCCATGAGGTATGGCTCCGGATCGGGCTTGCCATGCTTCACGTCGAGAGCCGTGACGCGCAGATTATCGGGAAAGGCCCCGGGATAATCGTCGTTGAGTGCTCCTAAGAGTGAGTTCTGTGCCGACCCTGTGACAAGCACACGCGGCACACCTGCATCGATGAAGGCGCGGAGCATACGGTCGGCCCCCTTCATGGGAGTCTTGCGGCCGGAATTGACAAAGAGTTCCGCTTTGCGTGCATAGAGGCGCGTTGCCTCCTCATCGGAGGCAGGGCGGTGAAGCTCACGGTTGAAGATAAGATTGATTGTGGCTTTCCCGGTCATACCCTCGTAAAGGAAGAATTCATCGGGATCTGTTTCTACTCCGGCCTCCTTCATCATCTGATGCCACGCTCGGGCATGATGGGGCATTGAGTCGTAGAGCACTCCATCCATATCGATGAGTGCCGCATCTATGTTGTCGGGAAATGGGATATCGCTGAATCGGGTCATTATAACTGAATATTTTTAATAATAACGTGTCGGGAGGAAGGATATTGACTTCCGTGTGTCAGCCGATTTGTATATTAGAGCTGAAATTGCTATTTTTGCACATAAATAGCATCATAATCATTATGAAGAGAGAGATTCCGGAAGTGGTCGGCAAAGTGGCGGCCAAGGATAAGAAACGTATATTGTTTGTATGCCTCGGCAACATATGCCGTTCGCCGGCGGCCGAGGGGGTCATGCGCCACCTTGTGGAGACGCGTGGACTGACCGACAGCTTCGAGCTTGATTCGGCCGGCCTTTACGGCGGACATGCCGGAGAGCTTCCCGACCGGCGCATGAGGGTACACGCCTATCAGCGCGGGTATAATCTCACACATCACAGCCGTCCTGTAAGGATGTCGGATTTCGACGACTTCGATCTCATAGTGGCGATGGATCATAGCAACTACGACCGTCTGCGCGGTCTCGCTCCTACAGTCGAGGCTCAGGAGAAGGTGGTCAGGATGATTGATTTCGTCAAAGGGTTTCCGCAACTCGACTGTGTGCCCGACCCCTACTATGAGGGTGCAGCCGGATTTGAGCTGGTGCTCGATCTTCTTGAGGATGGGTGCGTTAATCTTTTGGACAATCTCAGTGTCTAAATAATAAAGAGCCCGCGAAGGACCTATATTTTGACAGACACTTATAAAAAGATAGAAATATGAAGAAGATATATACCCTGATTGCCGCCGCATTTATGGCTTCGGCTGCTATGGCGGCTGATGTAGCGGCTTATCCCGGTGGGGATAAGGCTATGCAGACTTTCATCACCGAGAATATGAAATATCCCGCTCCGGCTATAGAGAACGGGGTGGAGGGTGTGGTGACACTGCGTCTCACAATCAATCCCGACGGCACTATAGGCGCTATCAAGATTCTGCGTATGGTGGATCCCGATCTTGAGCAGGAGGCCATAAGGATAGCCAAGAAGATGCCGGCATGGACTCCGGCCGACAAGGACGGCGCCCCGGTTGAATCTACGGTAGATGTGCCGATACGTTTCAATCTGCCGGAATAACCGGTAAGGATATAAAAAAAGAGATGACGCGCGTCATCTCTTTTTTTATATCCTTACCGNTTTTCTTATTCGAGTGTCGGGGTGATGTCAAGCTGAAGCACTTCCGCCGGTTCGAGNCCGAGCTGGCCGCAACGCTGGCCGAAGAGAGCCTGTGCCGTTGTCAGGAAGGTGCCGGTCTGGCCTGANGAGAGGGCCGTGAAGGCGGCGGTGAGNGGTGTGTTGTTCAGACGCTGACCGATCACGAGGTTCTTCGGGAAGGGGGCGTCGATCGTTTTCCCTGCAAGGGTTGAGATCTTGATCTCCACGTTGATGCGGTCGCCATCCTTGAGTTTGGCACCCTCGGCGAGCTTTATNTCGCCNTAGAGGTTCTCCGCTATCTCCGCCATCTTCTTGCCGGCGGCCGCAGTCTTGAGAGCCTCTGTNGCCGCAGCTTTGTCGCGAGCCTCTTTCTCGTCGTTAAACTCCTTCATGAGGCGATAGAACTTGCTCTGCATCTGATTGCCGTCGACAACCGAGTCGGAGGTAATGGCCTCTGTCACACTCTCAAGGAATACCTTGTTGGAGAGCTTCACGCCATAATCATCGGCAAACTGATTGATATTCATNGCCATCTGCATGCCGAGGAAGAGACCCTTGTTGTAGGCCTCCTTATTGGCCTTCACGGCATCCAGACCGGCCTTTACGCCACGCAGATACTCCTGCTTGGCGGAGGCGGAGAGCATGGTGGTGTCTGACGCGGCCTCGCGCAGATACTCTGCGCCACGCATCTGGCCGAAGCAATAAACCAAAGAGTCACCCTTGGCCGACATGGAGGCATCGGCCGATGCCACGGAATTGCTTCCGGAGTTGGATGAGCAGGCAGCCAGGAGCATCCCGGCTGCTGCTATTGAAAGAATGTTTCTGATTTTCATGTCATTATTTGCATTGANCCCGCTGTGGGGCAGTTATTTTCAGTCGGGCACAGGAATTGAATCCGGAAGTGTGACTACCTGATGGTCGTAGTTGGCCACCTCCGCTGTGTCGGGAGCGTCGATCACCACCTCGATTGTGTCGCCCGTAGGTTCCACATTGTCGGTGGTGCGTCCCTTACAGCCTGTCAGGCCCGTTGCGAGCATGGCTATGGCCATTACTCCGGTGTAATGGAGAGCTCTTCTCATCACTGTCAAGCTGTCAGTTTACTTTCAGAAGCTGCACCTCGAAGATAAGGGGGGCATTCGGGGGGATTACGCCCGGAGATCCATACTCGCCGTAAGCGAGGTCTGAGGGGATATAGAATACGGTCGTGCCACCCTCTTTCATAAGTTGCAGACCCTCTGTCCAACCGGAGATGACGCGGTTAAGAGGGAATGTTGCNGGCTCGCCACGGCTTACGGAGCTNTCGAATACAGTTCCGTCGGTGAGACGTCCGGTATAATGAACGGTCACCACNTCGTTGGCTGAGGGTTTAGCACCTGTGCCGGGCACAACAACTACATACTTCAGACCTGAGGGGTTCTNGATATAAGTGCTGTCGGANGGCTGCTGGTTGAAATAGTCGGCGTCATATTTTGCGAGATCCGATCCGGCCACAGCTGCCACCATCTCATCGATCTCCTCCNGAGCCTGGGTGCTGTCGGCCTGCTCCGTCTCAGCGGCACTCTTCTTAGCTTTATCGCCGCTACACGACGAAAGGCCCCCGAGCGATACGAGAGCCACGGCAGCCGCNATNGCGGCCGCCGGNATAAAATNCTTNTTCATCTATNTNTAATAATTACTTCTTGATGACCTTGATCAGCTCCACCTCGAAGATAAGGGTGGAGTGGGGCGGGATNGCGTTGGGCACACCCTGCGGACCGTAAGCGAGGTCGGAGGGGATGTAGAATGTATACTTGCCACCCTCCTTCATGAGCTGTACACCCTCGGTCCAGCCGGGGATAACGCGGTTCAGAGGGAATGTTGCGGGTTCGCCACGGCTTACGGAGCTGTCGAATACCGTGCCGTCGAGAAGTTTGCCGGTATAGTGTACGGTCACCTCATCCTCAGCGGTAGGCTGTGCACCCTCACCCTCCTTCTCCACTACATACTGGAGGCCGGAGGCAGTCACCTTCACATTCTCATTCTTGGCATTCTCGGCAAGGAATTTCTCACCGGCCTCTCTCATCTCCGCTGTCTTCTTGGCGGCGAGTTCCTGAAGATATTCCTGAATTATCTTATTGGCCTCTTCGGGCGAGAGTTTCGACTCCTTACCCTCGAAAGCATCGTGAAGAGCCTCGTCAAAATCATTAAAATCGATATTGGTCACTCCCATGCCACGGAGCTGATGGCCGAACGCCATGCCCCATGCATAACTTAACTGATCCATTTTGATAATCTTTTTTATTTGCTCTCCTCCCTTTGCCGGAGAGGCTTCACCCTCACACGGAGAGGGCCGGAAAGCGGGTTATTAATAATTTCTTTTACTTATATAACGTCTCACAGTAGGAAATGTTATTTTAAAAAAAGTGAAGAGTCATTTGGAGAAAAGGAAAAAAATGCTTAACTTTGCGCTGACTTTAGGGCCGTTGCGCCGGGATTTGATTATCTTTGGGTTTAGTGATACACCCGGCGACAGATAGCCTTGAGTCCATGGATTGTCTTATGGTGTAATGGTAGCACTACAGTTTTTGGTTCTGTCTGTCCAGGTTCGAATCCTGGTAAGACAACAATCTTTAATCTCAATTCTTTGTAACACGGAGGATTGAGGTTTTTTTATTGCCGCCCCTCCCGCCGGGCTCCGGCACAGAGCCCCCTTATCGATAATATAAAGAGATGGAAGAAACGGAAAGAGGAACAGATATGGCCGAAGTGAGCGACGCCGGAGAGATCCGGGTCGGACGCCGTGTGACATGGGTGGGATTCTTCGCCAATGTCATCCTTTCGGTCCTCAAGATACTGGCCGGAGTCTTCGGCCGTTCATCGGCCATGATTGCCGACGGCATACATTCAGCCTCCGACCTCCTTACGGATGTGGCTGTCCTGATAGTGATAGGCGTCTCGCGTAAGAAGGCCGACAGGTCGCATGCCTATGGACATGGAAAGATTGAGACATTCGTCACNTTCCTTATCGCTCTCCTCCTCGCAGTGGTGGGCGTGGGTATATTCATCGACGGTGCCGAAAGGGCTATTGATTCCTTCCGGGGCACACGAATCCCACAACCCGGCTGGATAGCCCTCGCCATGGCGGTGGTGTCGATCCTTGTGAAGGAGTGGCTCTTCAGATACACACGTCGGGCGGCGCGCAAGATACATTCCACTGCCATGGAAGCCAATGCCTGGCACCACCGCTCCGATGCATTCTCCTCGCTTGCCACTCTCGTCGGCATAACAGGAGCGATGTTCCTCGGGCCTCATTGGAGAATACTTGACCCNCTTGCCGCTGTTTTTGTGAGTGTGCTTATAGTCATCATGGCTTATAAAATGGGAATGTCGGCTGTGGCGGAANTGCTCGAGGCCTCTCTGCCGAAGGATATCACGGAGGAGATGGTGAAGATCATAACANCCACTCCGGGAGTCAAGACATTTCATCATCTCCGCACCCGCCAGAACGGCAATACAAAGATAGTTGACCTTCATATAAAGCTTGACCCGGAGCTCTCCCTCATGAAGGCACACGATATCGCCACCGATGTGGAGCGGCGGCTACGCGAACGCTTCGCCCCGATAGTGGTCAATGTCCATATGGAGCCTCTCCTCAAGTGAAGGAGGGGCTCGCTTTTATAATAGANGAAGTTTCCGATTGTGCCAAAAATGTATGAATCTCTGCTTTTGTTGATGAAAAACAGCCGTTTTGGGTGCTCTGGAATTACAATGACACAAATGCGTACCCTATTTTAATGGGTAAAGCGGTAGTTTTGCAATGTGAATAATTCACCCGTCCGAATCAAGGGTGATGGTGATGTTCAGGATTACAAACGTGAATCATAATCTAACGTGAATCTATAATCTTATGAAACGTGGATCTATAATCGCTCTGGCTTTGGCCGGAGTCATCTTTTCAGCAAATGCAAAGACTGTCGACTTTGAAAAATGCTTCTCGCGCAACGATGCCCCCTTCACGGTCGGGACAAAAGTGGCTCAGAGATTCATCGAGGTGCCTCACCCCAATTTCGACGGNAATCCCGCACCCACACGTGAGATAACTTATCCGGAGACGTGTGCCTGGATAGGCGCCATAAAATTCGCCTCCTTGACCGGCGACACTGCAATGACCCGTCAGCTTGAGGACCGCTTCCTCCCCCTTTTAGACGAGGAGCTTCCTTTGCGTCCGAAACCCGATCATGTTGACCACACCGTGTTCGGAGCCGTACCCCTCGGCCTATATCTCGACACCCGCAACAAGGCATATCTCCATCTCGGAAAATGGTATGCCGACCGCCAGTGGATGATGCCTAAGAGCAATTCCGCCGATTCAGTGAGAAATAAGGCCCTCCTCGATTCCGGAAAATCATGGCAGACCCGATTCTGGATCGACGATATGTATATGATATCCGCTGTGCAGGGGGCTGCCTACCGCGCAACCGGCGACCGGAAGTACCTTGACCGTGCCGCTTTTCAGATGACGGAATATCTCGACAGCATACAATGTGACAACGGACTATTCTATCACGCCCCGGATGCGCCTTTCCATTGGTGTCGCGGCAATGGCTGGATGGCTGTCGGTATGACCGAACTCCTATCAATGATGCCGGAGAATCATCCTCATCGCCCGCGTATCATGGCTTCATATAAGAAGATGATGGATCAACTGCTTGCCTATCAGCATGCCGACGGCCTGTGGGGACAGCTTATCGACGATCCCGAGGCTTGGGGAGAGACTTCTGGCTCCGCAATGTTTCTCTACGCTATGATCAACGGTGTGAAACGAGGATGGCTGAAGGAGAAGACCTATCTTCCGGCGATAGTAAAAGGATGGAGAGCTCTTGTGGCGAATATCAATGAAGAGGGGGATATAGAGGGAGTGTGTGAGGGCACCAACCGATCCACCGACCGTGATTTCTATCTTCACCGACGCACCCTTACCGGCAATATGCACGGTCAGGCCCCGGTGCTCTGGTGTGTCAACGCCTTCCTTGAAAAGTGATTGACTCCCGGGAATATTCAATCGATTCCAACCTGATTGACAACATGAAACACATTATCAGTGTAATATTGCTTCTCTCCACATTATGCATGAAAGGGGAGACAGGCTATGATCTTTGGCTCCGGTATCCACCTGTGGAAAATTCACGTCTGCTCAAGGAGTATTCATCTAAAAACAAGAATATCCTCGTTTTAGGGGATTCCCCCACTATACGTGTGGCAAGTGAAGAGCTTGAGAGGGGACTTGAAGGGATGCTGGGCTATAAACCGGAAACCGGCCGACGGATCGGAAAGGGAACGGTGGTGATCGGACGACACGACTTGCTCCCTTCAGGATGCAGGGTGGATCCCGAAGGTCTCGGAGAGGAGGGATTCCTGATACGCTCAATGAAGATAGAGGGTGTCACGGCAACTGTGATAACAGCTCTTACCGATAAGGGGGTGCTATACGGGGTGTTCCGCTATCTGCGTTTGTTGCAGACTGCCTCACCGCTTGCCGATCTTGATATCCGTGACACTCCCGGACTCAACTACCGGGTGCTCAATCATTGGGATAACCTCAATGGCACTGTCGAACGCGGATATGCCGGCTACAGCATATGGAACTGGGAGCGACTCCCCCATTATAAGGAGCAGCGGTATTCTGATTATGCGCGTGCCAACGCTTCTATCGGAATCAATGGGTTGGTACTCAATAATGTGAATGCAGAGGCAAAGAGCCTGCGCCATGACTGGCTTGTAAAGGCTTCTGGTCTTGCCGATGTGTTCCGACCTTACGGAATCCGCATCTACCTCACTGCCAAATTCAGCGCACCGAAAGAGATTGGAGGTTTGCCGACGGCCGACCCCCGCGATGAGCGTGTCAGACAATGGTGGAAGGATAAGGCCCGCGAGATCTACAGCATAATTCCCGACTTTGGAGGGTTTCTTGTGAAAGCCAATTCAGAGGGGCAACCCGGCCCGCAGGATTATGGCTGCTCACATGCGGAGGGTGCAAACATGCTCGGTGAGGCGCTTGCCCCTTACGGCGGCATTGTGTTCTGGCGTGCATTTGTTTATCAGAACGAACGTCATATCGACCGTGTGGTGACCGGTTACAATGAGTTCAAGCCCCTTGACGGCAAGTTTCGCGAGAATGTCTTTCTCCAGCCTAAAAACGGCCCGATTGATTTCCAGCCCCGTGAGCCTTTCCATCCCCTCTTCGGCTCCATGCCCGATACCCCTCTGGCGATGGAGGTGCAGATCACACAAGAGAATCTCGGCCATGCAGGACATCTTGTCTATCTCGCTACGATGTATGAGGAGGTGCTGAAGAGTGATACATACGCCGGAGGGAGCGGTTATACAGTGGGCCGTATTCTCAAGGATTACGCTCGCTCTCACCATGGTATGTCGGCGATAGCCGGAGTGCCCAATGTGGGCACTGACCTGAACTGGACCGGACATCTATTCGGACAGGCCAACTGGTATGCTTTCGGTCGCCTTGCCTGGAATCCTGACGCAGGCGCGGAGGAGATTGCCGACGACTGGATCCGCATGACATTCAGTAATGCTTCCGGTGTGACAGAACCGGTGAAGGAGATGATGATGATGTCGCGTGAGGCTTACGTCGACTATACGATGCCTGTGGGACTCAACCACATAATGAATTTCGGAAGCCATAATGGCCCGGAACCATGGCATCATGATCCCTCCTGGACAGCTTACGACTACCACAAGGTGACTGCCGACAGTATCGGGGTAGACCGCACTCCGAAGGGCACGGGAGCAACCTTGCAATATCATTCGGAGGTAGGAGAGCGCTTTGCCGATCTCTCCACATGTCCTGATGAGCTTCTGCTATGGTTCCACCGACTCCCTTTCACTTACCGTATGCGGTCAGGCCGCACTCTCTGGGATGAGATCGTGACCCGCTACTATACGGGTGTGGAGAAAGTAGGGGAAATGCAAGATATGTGGAGCAAAGTAGAGGGCTTGATTGACGATGAGCGTTACCGCCATGTCAAAGAGCTACTCTCTTTTCAGAAACGGGAAGCCGAATGGTGGAGGGATGCATGCGTGCAATTCTTCGGAAGCTATTCAGGACTCCCTCTCCCTGAGGGGCTGACACCTCCGCCTCATCCACTCGAATATTACAAGCGTATCCCGTTTCCGTATGATTGGAACGGATATTATGACTGAGACTAACCCGGCGCAATGGCGTCGCAAGATATTACGGCTATTTTCTATTGAACAACAGGGAAAAAGATATGAAGGTTAAAAATTTGATTGTATTGTTTTTGATGATACTCTCCCTCCCTGTGATGGGGGAGAGCTTCGAAAGCCGTTGCCGCGAATTCAACCGCTTCTACGGAAATGAAGGGGAGGCTACATGGCTATATGGTGTATTCCGTCAGCTTGCCCGGCAATCGGCTGAACTCCCCCTTGAGGAGGAGGGGATGCAGAATGTGTTTGATGTCATTAAGAGCAACCACGACTGCAACGACTTCACTTTGAACGGACTCCTGCGGATGCTTTATCTCGACCGCAGCAAGGGGAACAACGGAGTCATTACCGCCGACATGAAGGGCAAAGCCGAGGAGAGGATCCTTGACTTCAAATATTGGTGGGACGATGCCCGGCGTGACACTACCTACCGGTGCTATCATACGGAGAATCATCAGGCTCTCTATCATACCGCCGAGCTCCTTGCGGGGCAGATGTATAAGAAACAGAAGTTTGCCGATGGAAAGACGGGTAAACAACATATGGCACATGCCCTCGAACGTCTTCGTCCATGGCTCGACTATCGCTTCCGATTCGGCTTCAGCGAATGGCTCTCCACCTACTACGATGTAGAGGCTCTCCTGCTCACCAACCTCTACGACTTCGCTGAGGATAAGGAGATCCGTCGTAAGGCCGGCAANGTCCTCTCCCTGCTCCTTTTCGACATGGCTCTCAATTCTCACAACGGTCGTCTCTGCGGGGCGAGCGGCCGCACCTATGCGAGTTCATTGATAGAGGGCGACCACAATACAAGTTCCCTTGCATGGCTTGCCTTCGGTGTGGGCACCAACCGCCGCAAGCAGCTGGCAGGGGCGATTGCACTGGCAAGCTCCGGCTATCGCTGTCCGGAGGTCATTGTGGATATCGCCCGTGACCCAAAGCCTGANTATACATCCCTGCAACGCACAAGCATAAATGTGGAGGATGCCGCCGACTATGGTCTTGACACCAATGATGAGCTTACCACCCACCTTTTCTGGGGTATGCAGGAGTTCATCCATCCGGATGTGGTGAAGATGTCGAAGAGTATCTCAGAGCGTCATGACGCATGGCCCTACCGCGACTACGACCGCTATATCGCACAATATGAGAAAGAGCGTGAGGCGGGTGTTGTGCCCATCTCCCGTGATCGCTTTGCATTGTCGGAAGCAAATATCGTGACGCGGCGTACCCCCCATTATGTGTTGAGTTCACTGCTTGATTACCGAAAAGGTCGTCCCGGCTACCAGCATCAACCATGGCAGCTCACNCTCTCAGACAGTGCCTTGATCTATACTAACCATCCCGGAGGTAAGAATCTTCGGTTTTCCCCCAATTACTGGGCCGGCAACGAGATTCTGCCCCGCACCGCGCAACATGGATCGGTAGCGGTAGCGATATATAATATTCCCGCCGGCCACAACGTCCCCTTCTCNCATGCCTACTTCCCCGTGAAAGAGATGGATGAGGTGGTGATACGCGGCAACTGGCTNTTTGCCCGTAAGGGTGAGGGATATGCGGCTCTCTATTCGGCTGTCAAGCCTGAACTTACTACCGATTTTCGTGGGGAGCTTTGCGATGTGATAGCTCAGTCGCCCCGGAATGTCTGGATCTGCGAAGCCTCATCAGCATCCGAATGGCCCGGATTCCATGCCTTTGTCGACGCTCACTCCAAAGCATCGGTAGAGGTAGATGGTACGGAGCTCTCTTACGTCTCTCCACGCAACGGCAGATTATCGTATGGATGGGAGAAGCCCTTCACTGTAGATGGCCGCACGATGCCGTTGCGCCACAAATGCCGCTACGACAATCCCTACTGCAAGGCCGGATTCGACCCGCAGAGGATAGATATAGCCTGCGGCGACAAGAGCGTGTCACTCCTCAGGTGACACCTCTGTCACGGAATCCGATTCCGATTTTATCGAAGCCACCTGATTATCGCGGTACTGCTTCGGGGTGCAGCCGAATTTCTGCTGGAACACCTTGAAGAAAGTGCCGCGATTGTTGAATCCCACCCTGTAGATGATCTCTTCNATCGAGAGATTGGTGTGNGTGAGGAGATTGCGGGCTGTGGAGAGCCTCATCTCCTTTATGATCACAGTTGGGGTCTGGTCGGTGATACCCTCCAGACGGCGGTAGAGGTTACGCACGCTCAGTCCGAGTGCGTCTGCCACAAAATTAGTGGTGAGCTGCGGATTTGTAAGGTTCTCCTCGATCAGCTTCAGCATACGCTGCAGGAATTCCTGATCATCGTTGTGCAGCATCTGCCCGTTCACTTTATCGAAGGAACTGATCGATGAGTCGAAATACTCCTTGAGATTCTGCTTGCGCTTCAGCATGCGCCCTATCACAGCCGTAAGGTAGGAGATGTTGAAAGGTTTGGTGACATACACATCCGCTCCTGCTTCAAGAGCTTTCACCTTCTCCTCCTCCGAGTGGAGCGAGGAAAGTTGCACAAAAGGTATGTGTTGGGTTCTCTTGTCGCTCTTTACCGCATGTGCGAACTCCACGCCGCTCATACCCTCCATCACGATATCGCATACTATGAGGGCAGGCCATTGTTGCTGCAAGGCATCCTGAGCCTCCTCGGCCGAGAGGAATGTAGCCACACGGTAGGAGTCGGCGAGCGAGTCGGAGAGGAAGTTGAGCATCTCCTTGTTGTCGTCCACAACAAACACGAGCGGCTTTTCGGCGGCAGAGTCTTTGTCACGGCTCTCGGGGGCCGGCCGTGGCTCCATATCGTTGTCATCCTCCGGACTCGGCATCTCTATCAGTTTCCGGTAGTGGACAGTGGAGTCAGAGGGCTTGTCGCGTGTCACGGCGATGCGCGGCAATTCGACAGTGAAACGTGTCCACTCTCCGGGCGCACTNTCTACGCGAATAGAGCCGTCGAGCAGACGTGTCAGTCCCTCACACACGGCCAGACCGAGGCCATTGCGCTTGATACGTCCGGCGTCGCTGAGACGCTCGAATCTCTCAAGCACTTTGTAGCGGTCGAATATCTGCGACAGGTTTTCCGGCTGTATACCCTCTCCGCTGTTGGTGACTGTCAGCACAATCCTGTCATTCTCCGAGGATAGGCACAATGATATATCCCCTTCGTCGGGGGTATACTTCATGGCGTTCGACATAAGGTTAGTGACGATTGTTACGAATCCGTTGCGGTCGGTAGGCCATACTATAGCCGGCTCGATCCGGGTGTCGAGCTTTATACGCTTCTTTTCGGCGAGTACGGTGAAATTGTCGGCTATCTCCTCCGTCATGGTCGAGACATCGATCTCCTCTACATCCGGTTTGCGGTATTCCGCATCTATGCGTCGGAACTCTATGAGCTCCTGGATCAGTTCGGTGAGGCGTGTGGAGTTGCGGTGGATTGTCGATGTGAGGCGTCGGTTCTGTTTCGACAGTGATGCATCATCCATCATGCGTTCGCATGCGCCTGTGATGAGGGTAAGGGGAGTGAAGAGTTCGTGAGTGATGTTGGTGAAGAATTTCAGNTTAGCCTCATACACATCCTCCTTCCTTTTCTGCTCCATNGNCTTCACAATCTCCCNCTGTTTGCGGTGCTGTATGCGCACTGTGATGATTATGAGCAGAATGATGAAGAGCAGGAGCAGGATGGCATATATCACCATCGCTGTAGTGGAGAGATAGAACGGGGGCTTCACAATGAGTTCGAGAGGGTAGGGGCGGCTCCATTCCCGTCCGTNGTTGTATTCCACCTCCAGAGTGTAATGGCCCGGACTCATATTGGTGAAGGCTACGTTGNCGGTAAAAGTCTCTATCCATTGGTCAGACGCCCCTTTAAGGCGGTAGCGGTAGATGAACTGATAGCCGATACGATAGTCCGTGGCCTCGAAGGTTATGGCGAAAGTGTTCTTGTCGTGGGGGAGTACAAGTCTCCCTTTCGAATCAAGATATTGCGATAGTGTGGCCGGAGTATTGTCAATCAGCANCGATCCGAAAATGACATCAGGAGTATATCCGCTCCATTTGAAATCTGTGGGAGTGAGAGCCACGAAACCATTGGTGCCACCGAAATAGAGGATTCCTGTTGAGGGATCGCGGTAGGCGGCTCCGTCGCTGAACTGACGCACTTCGAAATCGGTGCCTGAGCTGTAAAAGAGATACGACATATCCGGCAGGTGGTAATCTGCAAGTCCGAAGTTGGTACTCCCTATGATATTGGACTCTCCTCCGTTAAGGAGAGCGTGTATGGAACGCACGGGGTTGCGGTCGTGTGTGGCTACTGCGTCATATCCGAAGCCACCCTCTTTTAGCGGAAACACACGGTATAGGCCGTCGCTTGTGGCGCAATACACTGTGTCGGCCGTGGCAGAGGGTGCCGCAATGCTGAAGACGTCGTTAGCCACGGCCTTTCCGTTGGCTGAGAAGTCGATTATGTCGGTCCGACGCGTAATGCGGTTATATCGGTAGGCTCCTTTCCCCCGGTTGCCAAACCAGAATATNCTGTCGTTCTGCTGTAATATTGAGAAAAAGGCATTTGCATCGGAATCATTCCTGTCGTAGATCACCTCATCCACACCGGTCACTTCAGGACGTGACTGCGTGCCCCCAATAGTGAGCCGGAATACACCCTCGCCGAGAGTGACTACCCATAACTCGTTGGGGTTTGATTCATGGATGGCGTGTACTGACTGCAGACGTGGCATCTCTTCCACCGGAAGGGTGTGGATGGTCTTGTCGGCATAGGAATAATATGATAATCCAATTTCCTGAGTGCCGATCCAGATAAGGTCGCGGCAACTGTGGGCGAGTGCATATACATCATTGTTCCGGAGGGTGTTCTCCGTGGAGGTATAGTGTACTACGTCGTTGTTGGTGCCACCGGGTTTGAAATTACGGAAACGGAAAAGGCCGTCACCCTTTGTGCCGCACCAGAGGCTTCCCTCACGGTCAACAAGCAAGGAGCGTATCGGTTTGGAGAAGCTGTTGCCGTGTCCTGCCGTTGTCTGGCTATAGAAAGAATAAGGACCCGATACTTGATAATATACCCCTTCACCATCTGTGCCGAACCATATTACATCCTGCTTCTTATCTTTCACCAAAGAAAACACCGCACTTTTGAACGGGTAGGGGATAGCCTCGTAGTCAGCTCCATTTTTTCTGAGTCTTACGGCCCCCTCTCTCTTGAATCCGAGGATATAGTCGTCGCCGTCGGCAACTATGGCTGAGACTCCGCCNTGCCTCAACATTACAGGCATAATGTCTGTGATGTGGCTGCGTCGGTGTGAGGAGAGATCTATTACATCAAGATTTCCATTCCTAAGCACCAGAAAAAGTGAATCGCCGGCTACACATACATTACGGATGTCGTCGGTAAAGAGGGTCTTGAATTCAAGAGGCTTCCCNTCATCATCAATTTTTGCCATCATCACAGCGTCGCCGGTCGTCAGCCAGAGGGTATGCCGTGCATCCATAGTGAAAGCCCGTATCCATCCTACATTGACAGGTGCATTCCCGAGATTACGGAAAGTCCCCGATTGGGGTGTATAGTAGTAGATGGAGTCTCCCTGTGCCATCACTGCAAGTGAGCCGTCGGGTTGTAAGGCATCATAATATCGTCCTTTGAACTCTCGGTAATACCTGATTTCTCCGGTCTTTGTGTCAAGATGGTCGAGTCCGTAGTTGGTGTGNACCCAAAGATTTCCCGCACTGTCCTGCCGTATATTCTCGATCAGATTACCTGAAAACTCATTCTTTCCGTTGTTGCCGGCGGCAAATGCCTTTATGCCGTTGTTCTCGATAAGATTGACGCCGTCGCAGGTGCCTGCCCATACACGACCGTCACGGTCGATGGTAAGTGAGGTCACCGACATATTGGAGAGGCCGTCGGCCGTGGTGATATGCCTTAATGATGATGCCGAAGCCTGCAATCCCGTCACTGCGATTACTATCAGGATCAGAATCCATGTGTGGCTAACTATGTTGCTGCTGTTCCTTATCCGTAGGTATTGATTAGTCATAAGGTCCATTCAGAGTTGTGGTGGAATGATGTTAGAGAAATGTTCTTTTTCGGATGCAAATTTATTGAAATTTCTTTAATCCGCCATATTATTTCAGTTAAAAAATACTGACCGGAATGATGAAANCCTCTCTTGCATAGGGGGTATGCAAGTATGAAAATGTGTCAAGGATGTCGCAAATCGCGACACGTCGTGTTTTACGCATTTCTCTGGCCTGCAGTCGTACTCCCACGTAGCTCGGGAGTTTCTAAATTTGCGCAGTCAATCACACCGACCGTCAGGATTAACCTTACGCTAACCTTGACCTAACACAATAATACTTTTACAATATGAATCGAAAAACCCAAAGACTCTCCAGAATCATGACCCTCCTCTTAGTGGTCATGGCAGGACTCTTCACCCTCCCGGCTCTGGCCGCGGAAAGCATCAGAGTTGTCGGAAAGGTGACCGACACTGAGGGCGAGCCGCTGATCGGCGTAACAGTCCGTGCGCTCAAAGGCTCGATCGGTGTCGTCACTGATATCGACGGAAACTACCTTCTCACCGTCGATAAGGATGACACCCTCTCATTCGCTTATGTAGGCTGCCGCACCAAGGAGGTGAAGGTGGAGGGACGCTCGACAATCGACGTGACTCTCGAATCAGACGACCAGAAGCTCGACGAGGTTGTGGTGGTAGGCTACGGCACTGCCCGTAAGATCTCCACCATCGGTGCTCAGTCGGGTGTCAAATTCACAGAGGAGCTCAAACAGCCCGTAGCCACACTCTCATCGGCACTTGCCGGACGTGTGTCGGGCGTAATCGGAATGCAACGCAACGGCGAGGCCGGTAGAGACGACAATACGCAGGTATGGATCCGTGGTGTCTCTACCACTACACAGGCCACTCCGCTTGTGCTTGTCGACGGTGTGGAGCGCTCATGGACAAATATCGACCCGGAAGACGTAGAATCGTTCCAGGTGCTCAAGGATGCATCCGCCACTGCTGTCTACGGTGTGAAAGGTGCCAACGGTGTAATCCTTATCCAGACCAAGAAGGGGACGGTGGGAAAACCGAAAATCAAGGTGGAGATGAACTATGGCATCACCAACTTCACCCGTGTGCCTGAACTTGCAGATGGCATCACATATATGCAGATGGCCAACGAGGCATCAGTCAACAAGGGGGGAACCCCCATATATACTCAGGATGTGATACGCCAGACATATCTCGGAACCGACCCCTATCTCTATCCGAATGTCAACTGGATGAATACAATNTTCAAGGACAACGGCCACAACTTCCGCGCCAACATCAACATGAACGGCGGCTCCGAATTCGCGCAATACTACTTCTCTCTCGGATATTACAACGAGGGTGGGCTCTACAAGGAGAACAGCGCGGAGAAGTATGACGGCTCCATGAGCTTCAACCGTATCAACTTCGTGAGCAACA
Source organism: Bacteroides sp. (assembly GCA_014801605.1). Classification (GTDB taxonomy): domain Bacteria; phylum Bacteroidota; class Bacteroidia; order Bacteroidales; family Muribaculaceae; genus Lepagella. Next base: position 19,809 of record JAAVDU010000053.1, on the reverse strand, counting down.
TTACCATGAAGCCCACAAAGACCACTACAGTGGATTTTGGCGTGAAGGGTGAGATCTCAGACTACAACACTCCCTACTACAGCGCCAGCGATGTCTTCTCCATGATCATGAAGGCATATCCCACTCTCTATCCGGTGACTTACGATGATTTCAAGACNCCCTACAAGAGCAACGGCGGCGGAGTGCTCAACCCTTATGCCATGATTCATCGTATGGGTACAAACAAGCGTAACACTTCCGAGACCCGCGCCGACCTCAAGGTGAACCAGAAACTTGACTTCATACTCCCCGGCCTTGATGCACGTGTGCTGCTTGCATACGACTTCTATATGCGCAACGATATACAGCGCCCCGGNACCAACCCCATCACTTACGAGGCTGCCGGCCGCGACCCCCTCACNGGGGAGCTGATCCTTGACCGCACCGACAAGATGAGTGGAACCGATATATGGGGCTACAACAAGCAGCAGTGGGGCCACCGTCANTACTACCTTGAGGCTGCCCTCAACTACAATGCCTCTTTCAACGACCTGCACCGTGTCACTGCCATGTTCCTCTACAACATGACCGANTACTCCAATGTCACTGCAGGAACCCTCTATCATGCACTCCCTTTCCGCAACATGGGTATTGCGGGACGTGGTACATACTCTTTCGACGACCGCTACTTCTTCGAGGCTAACTTCGGATATAACGGCGCGGAGAACTTCGCTCCCGGAAAGCGCTACGGTTTCTTCCCCTCCTTCGGCGCCGCCTGGGTGCCCACCAACGAGCACTTCTTCCCNAAAAACGATATCATAAGCTTCATAAAGCTGCGTTTCTCATGGGGTAAGGCCGGCAACAGTCAGCTCGACACTGCCTCCAAGGGTGAGAGNAACAACCGTTTCGTGTATCTCTCCACNGTAGGCGGAGGCAACGGATATACTTATGGCGACATCCGTCAGTCAGGCTACGGAGGTGTCTCGGTAGGCACTCCCGGTGTGGATGTGACTTGGGAAACTTCNACCAAGATGAACCTTGGNCTTGATGTCAACCTCTATCTTGCCAACGCTCCCCTNAGTCTNAACTTCGATATATTCNAGGAGCACCGCGAGAATATCTTCCTGCGTCGTGCCGCCGTTCCCGATTTCGTGGGCATCACCACACTCCCTTACGGCAACCTNGGTGTGATCGATAACAAGGGATTCGAGATCACTGCCGACTATACCAAGGAATTCGGCGACTTCGGNGTAATGGTACGCGGNAACTTCTCNTTCAANAAAAACAAGATAATTGAAGACGATACNCCCGACAAGCCGTATGAATGGCTCAACTCGCGCGGACACTCCCTCAACACTTATTTCGGCTATGTCTGCGACGGCCTCTACACNGATGAGGAGATCNCCAATCCNAATGTGGCAAAGCTGAAAGGTGTGGCCACACAGGCCGGCGACCTTAAATATCGCGACCTTAACGGCGACGGTGTGATCGATGCCTACGATAAGAGCTACATCGGATGTCCTACGATTCCGCAGATCGTATACGGCTTCGGAGCCACCTTCACTTACCGTCACTTCTATCTCGGAGCATTCTTCCAGGGTGTGGGACGTTGCAACATCTCCCTCTCCGCATCAAGCTTCATCCCCTTTGCCGACGGCTCNGCCAAAGGCAACCTCTATGCATCCATCGTCAACAGATGGACTGCCGACAATCCNCGCCAGGATGCTGAATGGCCACGCCTTGACTATGGCATGAGCTCGAATCCGGAAAACTACGCCACATCTACTTTCTGGCTCCGCGACGGCTCCTACCTGCGTCTCAAGACTCTTGATTTCGGCTACAACTTCCCCTCAAGCTGGCTCAAGAATCTCAAGATCAACAGCGCGAAAGTCTATGTGCAGGCCTTCAACCTCCTTACCTTCTCATCTTTCAAGATGTGGGATGTGGAGCTCGGAGCAGGCGACGGTACAAAATATCCCAANACACGCTCCTATAATGTAGGTTTAAGTTTCTCCTTCTAATCGCAGATAAATACAATGAAATTCAAGAATATGATAAAGGCCGCCATGATGGTGGCGGCTATGGCCGGAATGCAGTCGTGCGACTCATTCTTCAACAACCAGCCTGACAACATATCAACAATGGAGGAGGTGTTCGCNCACCGTCAGAAGACNCTCGAGTTTCTGGCAAACACCTACTCATATATACGNCCGCCTTACTGCTGGAGCAACGAGACGCTCTGGGCCGGAGTAAGCGACGAGATTGATGTGACATACACCGACTANGAGATATCGAAGATCAATCTCGGAATGCTCGCCCCCGATAAGGAAACGCTCAATTATGGAAATCTCTGGAGCCATTACTACAAGGGGATCCGTTCGGCGTCATATTTCATTCAGAATGTGCATGTCAACTCGGAGATGACCGAAAAGGAGATGCGCCGTTGCATCGCCGAGGCCCGNGGCCTGCGTGCCTGGTATTACTTCTGTCTNGTGCGCCAGTACGGACCGGTGGTGATTCTCGACAATGANAATCTTATCGCCTCTGACGCCACTACCGNCGAGATGCAGATTCCGCGNTCCACGGCAAGCGAATGTTTCAAGTATATAGTGGATGAGTGTGATGCTGTGCTCGCNATGAACGCTCTCGCCGATTTCCGTGAGACATCACTTGAATACGGACGTCTCACAAACGCCATGATATCNGCCCTCAAGGCCCGNACACTCCTTTATGCNGCAAGTCCTCTCTACAANCAGGACCGCACACTCCCAGTGCTGAAAGGATTGGCAAATCTCGACGGCACTAAGTTGCTCGACTATACCGACGAGGGAGCGAAGGAGCGCTGGCAGGCNGCCGCTGATGCCTGCAAGGATCTCTTCGCGAAATATCCTACCATGCAGNTTTATGATGCCGGCGATCCCTACACCTCCTACAAAAATCTCTTTATGGAGGATTGGAACAGCGAGGTGATCTGGGCAAGACCCTCCGGAAGCTTCTGGGAACAGTCGATGGCATCCTCCCCCCGCTTTGTGCAGGGTTGGTCGGGCTGGGGTGTAACCCAGGAGATGGTCGACGCCTTCTTCACAAGCACGGGATATCCCATAGAGACTGATGGCAACGGTAACTATTTCGCAGCCGACGGTTCATACACCGANGAGGGTTTCTCAAAATCTACCGGCGACGGCGGTTATACCCCTGCCGGCACCTCGATGATGTATTGCAATCGTGAGCCCCGGTTCTATGTTTCGGTGGCNTTCGAGAATATGAAATGGATCTCGAAATATAATAATACACAGGTGCATTTCTACTACGGAGGCAACACCGGACGAAGCGCGACAAANACCCGCAACTATTCGCAGACCGGTTATCTGACTCCCAAATTCGTTGATCCNGAGAGTGATGTGGCCAACGGACGCCATCAGGAACATGCCGCAATCATATTCCGTCTCGGTGAGTTCTATCTCAACTGTGCCGAGGCTCTCAACGAAGCGGACTATGCCGCCAATCTCTCGCAGACACTCTATTACCTCAACGCTATCCGCCGCCGCGCCGGCATCCCGGCTTATGGTGAGGGTATCCCGGTGCCGGGCAATCAGGATGAGATGCGTGAGGCTATCCGCCGCGAACGCCGTGTGGAGCTCTGTTTCGAGGAGGCCCGTTATTTCGATTGCTGCCGCTGGTGTGTAGCTCACGAATATTTCGACGGCCCGAAGCATGGCATGAATGCCAACGACTCTCGTGGAAAGGATGTGTTTCATCAGCGCACCGTGTTCGAGACTCGTATATTCAAGGATTACGCCACACTCTGGCCNATTCCTCTGAGCGACACCTACAAGGATAAGCTGCTCGTGCAGAACCCGCAGTGGAGCTCAATCAGTAGTTCGACAATGGACGATTGACACTCTGCGTTGCAGAACCCTCACTCTACAGTTATTCAAATTAACAAGTAAACCATTATGTTAAAGAAAATAATGATTCTCCCGGCCCTGGCCCTCTGCCTCGGCGCATGTACCGACCGCGACTGGGATTTCGACCATAACACAGAGCTTTCGGCGTTTGATATCCTCTCTCAGGATATCAACGTCGACCTCACCGCCGACGATCTTGACCCCAATGCCACCCATATNATTGAATGGGGCTCTTCGAAAGCTGCCGATTTCACCGGAGTGTTCTACAAGGTGCTCTTCTCATCGACAGGCGATTTCGACAATTCCGACTATTCAATGGAGCCTGCCTTAATCGGGACAGCACAGGTNCTTGAGCTCTCCAACCATGACCTCAATGTCATAGCCGAGGCGTGNGGTGTGCCGCAGAGCAGTGCCGGAACAGTTAAATGGACTGTGNTGGCCTCCAACGGTATCGCCGACAGGATGGCGTCTACGGTACACACCTTGTCNGTGACCCGTCCGAAAGGATTCGCACACATTCCCGACAATGTGGTCATCACTACATCTTCCGGTGAGGGNGGAGTAATGAAGAAACTTGATAATGGTGTATTCGAGACGTTTGTCTATCTCGGGGAGGGTNACTATACGATCGCCGACTCCGAATCCCCCCTCTATAGCTATGGTCTCGACGGCGCCACTCTTGTGCGCGATGCCTCGTTGGCGGCTGTGAATCCCGGAAAGATACATCANATCACCATCGACTTCAACAATGCCGAGGGGAATGCTCTCTCTGTTGAGAGTGTCGGCCTTTGGTATAATGGCGCCGGAGAGGTGATTGAGGATATGACTCCCGCCGACAACCACACCCCGGCATGGAGCAGCCTCTTCCTCTTCGAACCCGTCGACGGCGATCTGAAATATAAGTTTGAGATGAAGGAGAAGGATAACTCCGGAAATATCTCCACCACCTACTATGGCTATTCAGCTGCCGTAGCACGACCGCAGACCGCNACATCACCCGCATCATACTTCTACCTTGTGCCGGAAGATGGCTTNACTCCGGGGAGCTATTGCTTCAGTCTCAACAATTCCTTGCATAAGGATAAGATGCTTGCGATAACGGTGGATTTCTCTCCCGANCTCGACAGCTACACCCACACCGTGGTTGTTCGTTGAGATGGTCCGACCTCAGAGCCTCCTGAAGGCTACATTATAATGTGAATGATTTCATGAAAANATATTGATTAGTAAATTGATTAGTAATTCGAGTAAAAGATTGTTTTAGGTTGTATGGTGGGCGTGTCCGTGAGGATGCGCCCGCTTCCTTCATTCATAAGGTAGCCTCAAGTATATACGATTGATGTATGAATATATGCCAAAACCGAATATAGTTGAATATCAGTTTGATTTGACATAAAATGTACACTTCTATGTCACGGATTCAGACGTAATTCCGCACTCTGAATGGCTAATTTTGTGACATCGAAACTCACGGTAACCGAAAATCGATACCGTTTGCGGAACAACGANAACTCAAATAAACAACCTGTTTAAAATCACAAACTGATCACATTTATGAAGAAAGGTTTATTATTACGCAATGGACTGTTGGGCCTCAGCCTTGTGGCTGGCACGACAATGTGGGCCAATCCGATTATAGTGGAGGCCGAGTCGCCCATCGAACTGGAGCAGGGGCATGTCTCTACTCTCGACGCTGAAGGAAGCGAGGCCTCNGGACTGGCAGGCATCAATCTTGACAATGCCCACAGAGGCTCTATGGCTGTGTATGCCTTCGAGGCTCCCGAGGCCGGAACTTACGACCTCAATGTATGGTATATCACAATGAACACACGCTGGCTATCGCTTCAGATCAACGACCAGATCGCCAACCTCATGGAGTGTGATGTTCTCTCCGGAGGATGGAACGGTGTCGGATCGGAGGTGACCGTCGACNGTGAGACCGGCGAAACTGAATATCGTCCCGGAGTGGTGTCGAAATCGATTCCGGTATACTGTGAGAAGGGTACAAACTTCCTTACCGTGAAGGGTATCTACGGTTATTGTCCCGAAGAGGGGCGCGACCAGAGATTCTCTCCGATAATCGACCGNTTCGAGCTCACNCCTGCAGAGGTGCAGATCGAGAAGCCNCGCGACTGGGATCTCTCTGTCGACCGTATCGAACGTCAGTGTGACAATTATGATGGTCTCAGCGGAGAGGTCGGCATCGGCGACCGTCTCGCTTTCTCCAACAAACGTAGTGCAACTCTGCGCGCCGCCGGTGGCACAATCTCTTACAATGTGAATGTACCTCAGGAGGGTGTCTATCTTTTCGAGATATGGTATTCCACAATGCAGTGCCGNTGGATCACTGTGAAGGTCAACCGCCAGCTTCCCCACTATGTGTCGTTCCCCGATTTCTCTGAGGGATGGGGCAACGATGAGGGTGAATGGACTGCACGCCGTCAGGTNGCCCTATACCTCAATGAGGGTGCCAACACCATAACATTGGGCTCCTACACCAAGGAGAGCGGAAAGGATGTCAGCGCACACGGCGACTCCCCCGGTCTTGACTATTTCACTCTTGATCTCGTGAACTATCCCGAGATGACTCAGCCCGAGAATGAGGTTATAATGTATTCCTGCGCACTCTCCGATATCGCCAAATGGAGCAGCGATCTTGATATCAAGGCTATGTGCGACCACAACGAATACACATTCGCCACAGCTTCCGGCAACACTGCTACCGTCACTCTTGAATTCCCTGTGCCCATCTACATGAGCGGCTACTCCTATGCTTCCCCCAACGACACGGAGGCTTGGTCNGTGGAGGTATCGGCCGACGGTGAATCGTGGACTACTGTCGACTACTCCTCACGCGGNGTAAACCTCGACATAGTGACTTGCAGCGCATCCTCGGGCGATGATCCCGTGAAATTCGTACGCCTTGTGGCCGACGGCAATGAACCCGCCGTNATCGCCGACTTCGCCGTATTCGGTAATATGGCNGAGCATCCGCAGGGTGGCATGATTTCCGCCGGATTCAGCGACTATGAGACAACCCANATGGGATTTGACGTGGGCGACTGGCATGAGGGTATCGACAAACTCTTCGACGGCGACCCGTTCACTCGCTTCACTGTGGCTCAGGACCAGCAGGGCGACATGGATGACATAAAAGTGACGATCTATCTCCCCGGCGACGCTGAGGTCAAGTCTTACAGCCTTGCCACTCACCGTACTTCCATGGAGTATCTCAGCCGTGCTCCCAAGGCTTGGACTCTCGAGGCCTTCGACTATGACGCCAACGACGGTGAGGGTGGTTATGTGACTGTCGACGCGCGTTCNGACATGAACTTCGTTGTGCCCGCATCCACACTTGTGATGGATGTTGAGAATCCCGTCAGCTCCGACTGCTATGTGCTCTCACTCAAAAATCGCCGCAACAAAGCCACTCACCTTTCCGATATTCAGTTCTACGGCGACCTTCTTGCTACCGCCGATGTGGCTCCTGTAGCCATTGAGAAGGCTGTGATGGTGATGGCCGGATATGGTGAGATTGCTATCTCCGCAGCTCAGGGTGATGCTTATGCCATCTACACTCCGGCCGGCGTATGCGTGGCCAAGGGTGTATGCGCCGAAGGCAANGTGAATGTGAAGCTCGCCTCAGGCCTTTATATCGTGAAGGCTGGCAACCGCTCTGTAAAGACAATCGTAAAGTAATCAATCATTATTGAATCAGGGGGGGAGGGAATAATCCTGCAAGTATTCCCTCCCCCTCTTCNATATCTCTCTCTAATTATATCTACATTCTCTCTCGGGTTATAACTTAACACAAATATATGTGCAATATAAGGATATCAATTCTGACCCTTCTCTGTGGAGCATTTGTGCTTCCTGCTGCCGCACAGCAGGTGCTCGCAGGCTATAATCCCCTCCGGGAGGTCGGGGTGGAGGTGGCCGGATCTCCCATAACCGCCGAGGCGCTGACCGACGGCGATGATATGACCTCNCTCTATNTCGAGAANGGNAGCGGNACCGTCCTGCTCTTCTCATTCGATAATCCCTTCCTTGTGAAGGGTGTCAACCTTGTGGCCGGAGCCGACCTCGANAAGGCCCCCTCGCGGATGGTGCTTTACGGGAAAAACAGCGATTCCGACGACTGGACNGCNATAGGCCGCTTCAATGCCGGAATAGATTTCTCGGCCCCTTTCACAGGGTTCACCGGCAAGACTCTTGCCTCTACTATACCATATACGGAATATAAACTGGAGATAACGCGCATAAGGAAGAGTCAGGATCTGGAGATAGCGGAGCTGGAGCTCCTCGGAGTGCCGCAATCGGAGGAGAATGTTGTGGCCTCTACAGGNGAGAAGACTTTCCGCAATGTGAAGGCTTCCTATGGTCTGGAGAATGCCTCGCTGGAATATGATTTCGACAATCNGGTGAGAATCTCAGGTTATTCCTTTATCAACAACAGCAATTCATCNGCCAATGCCCGTCCCAGGGCCTGGGAGCTCCTTGCCTCCGAGGATGGGGTGGAGTGGGTCACTCTCGATATGCGAGCCAACCACGGGCGCATGGAAGCCGACAGCTATCAATACCGCCATACACTCGGAATCCCCTCCGCGAAGATCGATTATGCGGATGTGGCCGACAAGCTGCACGAGATGCTGCTCGAGAAGTTCTATTATGACTATTGGGGTGGAAAGTATCTGATACATTCGTGGAATCCCGATCCTGAGAAGATCAACTACGGCTACAACTATTGGTGGATGGCACATGCCATAGANGCTTACATCGACGCCTATATNCGCACAGGCGACAAGAAATACCAGACCTATGCCCGACAGATCCGACAAGGNATGTATGTGGCTTACGATNCNAACCGTCTTGANCTGTGGAATTCATTCTTCGATGATATGGAATGGATGAACCTCGCCTGCATACGNGGTTATGAGAATCTNCCTCTCGACCGTGAACGCTGGCTNTCGGAGGCNAAACAGCTCTTCGACTGGATATGGGANGGTTGGAACTACGACAACGGNTCCGAGGGGGGAATACGCTGGAACAGCGGAACCGGAACCGGCAAGAACTCATGCTCGAATGCTCCGGCCATGATCGGCGCGGCGAAGCTCTATCAGATCACAGGCGACGAGANGTATCTCGAGAANGCNGTNATGATATTCGACTGGATGCTGACACATTCACGCTTCGACGACGGATTCATCAAGGATGCTCCCGGCAACGACAACCGTGGCTGGGCCTTCACCTACAATCAGGGGACATGGGTGGGNGGTCTNCTTGAGCTTTACCGCATCACGGGAGATAATAAGTATTATGATATCGCTGTTGACCTTATGGATAAGTCGATGGATAGCAGATGGTATTCCCCTGACGGCATNATGCGGGAGCAGGGTAGTTCTGACGGCGGACTGTTCAAGGGCATATATATACGCTATATCACCGCCTGGGTCATTTCCGGCTATCTCGACNCGGAGAGGCAGANACGTTATGCGAGTTATCTTGCCGAGAATGCACGGTCTATGTATGAGGCCGCACTCCATAAACCGGATATGAAGGTAATGCCCGACTGGAAGACCCGTGCAGACTTCAGCAANGGCTCCAACAACGGAGGCACCGACGGAAGCTATCATTCCTCAATAGTGCTCAGCGGCCTCTTCCTTTGCGAGAGTATGGATATGATGCGCCGGGCANGGATTCTTGACGATGACTACTCGGTCAGGAATCCGGCTCTTGANAGNGCTTATTCACACTACAAAGTAAACTTTACTTCCAATTATGGATCAAACGACCTTCAGCTCGGTNGCTTTGCTCTTTACGGCGAGGATAACAGTTCAGCCGTGNAGCGCCCCANAGCCGATTCCGGAATAAAGATCGATGTCCGCAGGGGNGCCGTAACGGTGAGGTCGGAGCAACCGGCNGTGACGGATATCTTTGCTGCCGACGGTAGGCACCTCGGNCATNCNGAGGGNACCGAAGTAGATCTGCAGCTTCCGGAGGGGGTATATATNGTGAAGTCGGTCTCCAGCTCCGATACAAGCAGGGTGAAAGTGAGAGTAAGAAAATAAACAGATATTATAAACTAACCTGTCCATATATACAAATGAAGGATTATTTTAAGATATTGTGNGGAGCGGCCTTGGCCGTATCTTTCCCCTTGGCGGCGGCCGGNGCGGCCACTGTGATCGATTCCCCCGATGGCTCCATCAGACTGCAAGTGAATGTAGGCGACTCGCTGAGCTATTCCGTGAGCAGAAACGGATCGCCTCTCATAGAGAGAATCGCCATAGCCTTGTCTACCGAGGATTCCCCTACATTCGGTGTGAATCCCAGGCTGAAGAAGACAAATCGNAAGAGNGTCAGCGAGAAGCTCTCTCCGGCCATCGCCTTGAAACATTCCGAGATCGACAACAATTATAACGGAGCTGTGATGCAGTTTCAGGGCGACTATGCCGTTGAGTTCCGGGTTTTCGACAATGGTGTGGCCCATAGGTTCATAACATATGGAAAGGGTGACCGCAATGTGCTGTCGGAGGATTATACGGTCACTCTTGCCGGTGACGCCACGGCTCATCTGCAGCAACCCGGTGGCTTNAAGACATCATATGAGGAAGCCTACACCCATACNCCTCTCTCCGGCTGGAATTACTATGACCGTATGGCCACTCTCCCGGCTCTTATGGAACGTCCCGACGGGATGCTGCTTCTATTCTCCGAAAGCGATCTTTCCGACTATCCCTGTATGTTCCTGAAGGGGAATTCAGGCAATGGCTTCTCTGCCACATTCCCGAAGAATCCGATTGAGTTTGGTGAGGATGGCGACCGCAGCCTCAAGATCCTGAAAGAGGCTCCCTATATAGCATCAACCTCAAAAGACCGTTCATATCCCTGGCGTTATGTTGCTATAGGTACTCCCGGNGATATCCTCGAGCAGACACTTACATGCCAGCTTGCCTCCCGACCGGCCTTCGACGACACTTCCTGGATAAAACCGGGCACTGCGAGCTGGGAGTGGTGGAATGGTGCAATACCTTATGGCGACGACGTGGATTTCGAGGCCGGTTGCAATCTCGACACCTACAAATATTTCATAGATTTCGCATCTAAGTACAACATCCCCTATATAATCATGGATGAGGGNTGGGCCATGAGTACGCGTGATCCCTACACTCCCAATCCCGAAGTGAATGTGCATGAACTCGTGCGTTACGGGCAGGAGAAGGGGGTAGGTATNTTCNTATGGCTTACATGGCTTACGGTGGANAANAATTTCGACCTCTTCAAGACTATAGCCGACTGGGGTGTGAAAGGACTCAAGATCGACTTCATGGACCGTAGCGACCAGTGGATGGTGGATTTCTACGAGCGTGTATGCAAGGAAGCCGCCAANAACCATCTCATGGTGGATATGCACGGCTCTTTCAAACCGGCCGGTCTGGAGCATAAATATCCTAATCTTCTCTCCTACGAGGGGGTGCGTGGAATGGAGCAGATGGGTGGATGTCAGCCCGACAACTCAGTCTATCTCCCGCTTATGCGAAATGCCGTGGGTCCGATGGATTACACCCCGGGAGCAATGATCAGCATGCAGCCCAATTGCTACCGCGCCGACCGCCCGAACTCCGCCTCAATCGGCACACGAGCCTATCAGATGGCTCTCTTCGTGCTTTTCGAGAGCGGTCTGCAGATGCTCGCCGACAACCCGACCCTCTATTACCGCAACGATGACTGCACCGACTATATCACATCTGTACCCGTCATTTGGGATGAGACACGTGCACTCCCTACCGAGACCGGCAAATATGTCTGTGTAGCCAAGCGCAAGGGGGATAAATGGTATATCGGAGCAATAACCAACGGCAGCGAGAAGCACCGTAATATCAAGCTGCCTCTTGATTTCCTTTCCGATGGCAAATACCGTATGACCTCATATGAGGATGGAGTCAACGCCCATCAGCAGGCTATGGACTATAGAAAGAGGAAAAGCGATGTGGATGCCTCTACCGTGCTGGATGTCAAGCTTGCGCGCAATGGCGGTTTCACCGCTGTGATAGAACCTCTGGCCGGCTCCCTGGCCGAGCGTTAAATACACATTGTTAAAAGCAAATCGGTCATGACCCGCTATGTCAGGGTCATGACCGATTTGCTTTCAGGGATTGGCAAGCAGGGCGGAGGCTATCTTCTTTGCAAGAAGGGAGGCGCCGTAGTCGTTGGGATGGATATGGTCGGAGTAGCAGGAGCCCTCTTCACCATCATACGCATCATGGAGATTGATGGTGGGCAGACGGTTGGCATGCGCTATCTTCTTTATCTTAGGGGTTATCTCATCAATAATTACTTTCTCGTTGATACCCCAGATCTGAGAGGGATCGTCGCAACGTGCCTTCGCCGGCAGACAGATGTAGATTTCCGGAAGCGACGGAAGATACTTGAATGTGTCGATTATATCCTGATAGTCGGCCTCGAATTCATCGGCATATTTCCAGTTGTCGGGTTTGCTGTCGTTCCCCCCGAGTTTCAGCACAACGATATCCGGGGCATACTCTATGGCACGACGGCAGGCATCGGTATTGATCCATCCGAAGGGACGTCCTGACTCTGTTCCCTTCTTGAGCGCGGTGGAGGAGCTGACGCCGAAGTTTACCACCTCATATCCGTCGCCCAGCAGATTCTGGAGCACTGCCGGATATGACTTGGTGGCCGGATCGGATGTGCCGCCACCCTCCGTTATGCTGTTGCCGATACATGCCACCTTCAGTTTGCCCCTCTTGGCGGCATTCCCGGCCACAGCGCTCTTGATGTAGGGCACTATTGCCTCCGGACGGTCAAGCCCGTGAGGATGATGACCNCCNTCGGGACGCACTATCTGTTTTATGGGAGCGCCATGGCGGCGATAGGCGGCCATCACCAGCCGGCCATTATTCTCATAGGGCACAATCGTGTCGTTGCCACCGCTCAGAAGAAGCACCGGCACACCATTTTCCGCCGCCTTACCGATATTGTAGGCGGCATTCTGTGTGAAGAGACCCCGCTGCGGAGGATTGTCGTGAAGATCGTATTTGTCGAGCACGTCGTTCCACCACTCCGCATCTCTTTTCAGTTCGAAAATGTCGACAAGAGGATTGTCGAGAATCATACATGCCACGGTGTTGGGGTAGAGCTCGCCGCGCAGGAGTGAATAATATCCTCCACGGCTCAGGCCGTTCATCACCGCCTTTGGCATCATGCCACACTCATTGACCATCAGCTCATAGAATTTCTGTCCCGATTCAAGAGCCTCTTCACGTCCCCACTCATATGTGTTGTCGTAATATGCGATATGGAAGCCCTCGTTGAGCAAGGTATTGTCGATGGAGGGAAAGGCATCGAAGAATGCCGGGCGCCACACCCATGGATTACCCTCAAGCGGAGTCTCCGGCACTACTACGGTAGCTTGTCTCCCCTCAAGGGTGAAGTCATAGCGTTCATGTCCGTTCCACTTGCTTTTCTTCCCCGGAAAGGGGTTCGCACCGAGTGCGACGGCTGCTCCCGCAAGAAGTATTGCGAGCGCCGAAGAGATTGTTCTCAAAAACATAGCACTGTATTTTGTTAGATAATTCTATATCCGGATCATTGTGTCTGGATCACATCGTTGAATGAGCGTGGATAGTCTTCACCCATCAGTTTTCTGTATTCCTTACAGAATGTCAGATAGCTGTTCTTGGCCTCGCCTATACGTCCCTGCGAGAAGAGGATTCTGCATTTTGTCTGCAATGCCTCCTCGTTGACATAGTCGTAAAGGAGAAGGGAGTCGGCTATTCTCATCCTTGTCTTCACCGGCAGCGAGGAGTCGGTGAGCAACGAGGATAGGAAGTCGATCACTTTCCCTGAGAAAGAGGCCTTGAAAGGATCTATGTAATCCACCTCCATGTTTGGCAGAAGCACTCCGTTGAATAGAAGTTCCAGAAGGGGGCCGATGCGGTCCGCTTTTCCCGCTTCCATAAGCTTCAGCACCTCCAGATAGTCGCACATGGTTCCCTCTCCGAATCGTATGAAACGCATTCCGCTGTCGCTCTCAAGCGATATGTTGCCGATAGGGTTTATGGCAGAGCGCAGACGGCTCAGATAGACGTTGCGGATATTCTTTGCCGCATCCTCATCTTTGTCGCGCCATAGGAAATCGGTAAGAGCCTTGTTGCTTACCCCCTTGGGGCTGTTGCCCGTATATAGCACAATCACCACGAGCAGTTTNTTCAANGTGGGGGTGAAGGAATCGGTGATGTCGTTGCCATCCTTGTCAAACACACGGAAACCTCCTAAAAGCCTTATACATCCNTTTGTAAGATCGTATATCGGNGGNTCNTCCGNTTCGNGGGCGGGATGANGTTCCGGTTCCGTTNTGTCAGCGTTCTCNNNCGGGNNNTCATNATCGGGNNTGNCGGNAGTNTNTTCNGNGGAATTCCATCNGNTGCGGNTCATCCNNAATNANNGCGGNCATATCATNCCTTTCAATCTCTTCCGCTTCCTCCGGCTCCTNATGGCTCACACCGCCTCGGCGCCGGCGCCACAAAATCAGCAGCAGAAGTGCCGCAACTGCGATTCCGGCGATAATCCACCATAGGAGAAGTCCTCCGCGTTCATTCCTCACCTCCTCTGTCCAGTCGGTCTGGGTGAAGGCGGAAAGGGGTATGGCAGGGGCGGGGAGCTCATAGATCTGCATGGTGGCGTCTCCTACTTCCGGCGCCACNACAATCACCACATAATACCTCTTTTGCTCCGGGGAGAAGAAGAGATTGCCATAGAAGATATGCTTGTCAAGACGGTTGTTGAGGGAAAACGACATCTTCTCCATACTTCCGTCGAGTCNTCCTATACGTAGCAGGCTCCCGCCGTCNAGATTGGTGAACANAAGGAATGAATCCGANTCCTCGTCNTACACCATATTCTCCAGTCCGAAGAAGTCCCCGTTCATCGGACTCCTCTCGAGATCCCACAGTTTCTCGACACTGAGGTCCTTGAGGCTCACCTTATGGAGGTCGTAGAAATTACGCGCTCCCACCTCCTGACGTCCNGACGGTGAACCCCATCCTCCGAATATGTAGAGAGTGTCACCCACGATAGCGGTGCTGCTTGAGCGTCGGGGGTTGATTGCCGGTAGATCGGTCCTTTCGTTCTGCTTGAGGCAGGCGAAGGGATAGCTTTTCAGAAGCATNGAGTTGTAGCGGTAGTGGCCGTATCCTCCGAAACTTATAAGTGAGGAGTCGGCACGGTTGTACACCACCGAATTGTTCCANAGNTTATGGTCTGCCNGGGGTTGTGTGTCCCCCTCCCATGTCTGGTCTACGGGGTNGAANTGNGCGAAATGNCTCTCCTCNAGNTNATAGGTGATGAGCCGATGNAGAGAGTCNATGTATATCATCTGGTTGGGGTAGTTGGCCAGATGTGGNTTGTTGCCCCTTTTACGGGTGTCTATGGTGTCGGTGATATTNTCGAANGTGTGGAATACGAGCANCTTGCTGCTNTGAGGTTCCACAATNTAGAAAGTGGCGATTACGGGGTCGAACGCGAATGAGGGGAGACCCTTGAAATCGCCTGAGAATATCTTTTTCCANGTGGCTATGGAGTCGATAAGCCAGATGGGGTTTGTGGCCACGGCGGGGGAGTGGTTTATCTCGTCGAAACATGTGTCGGCCACATGAGCCTTGAGNTGCCATCGCCTTGTCAGNCNGTCGTCATGCCTGAGCTCCACATCCTTGAAATCAACGGATGCGATATCCGATAGCTCGTAGCCGGGGATGATGCATCTCCCTAACGATATGCGCACACTGTTGGTNTTGCTCAGTNCAGGATACTCCACCTCTATGAAATCCTCACCATACCTCATCTCCACCTCCCCTGAGCGTGGNTNGAGGGAGAGCGACACCTCTGTCCATACATCCACTATGGGCGACTGCGGCAGGAGGAATGTGCGGTCGCCCACCACGAGCATNGGGAAACGCTCCTCGGTCTGCTCCACTGCAAACATTATGTCGACATTCGTTCCGTTGTCGCCTATCACACGGCATAACGTCCCGAGTATGTTCTCGGGATGTACCTTTACTCTGAATGAGAGATGGAGGGTATGGCCGTCAAGTCGNATTGGCTCACCTTTGTCAAGCAGAAGGCTGGTGCGCTCCTCGAGTGGATCGGGNAAAGANGAGATGTGCAGTCCGTATTGCCGATGGTTGACCGGTNCTCCTGCGCTCCGCTGTCCGAAAGCCATGAGGAAGATGATGCATAAGACGACTTTGTAGATGATGGTTTTTTTCATGATTTTTTTGTCCTGGGGAGAGGTGAGTTAGATGTAGCGGTTAGGTGGTAGCCGTAAGGATGTGGGCAAAGTTAGTATAAAAAAAGTTCATGACAAAAAAAGTGGGCAAATTACTCTCTTAAAAGTCACTTAATTCTTCATTTTTACAAATTATTGATTGAAAATTAATCTTTTTATGTAAANATTAATTTTTGTAAAGTGTCGCATTTGAGATAGATGCGTNCTGTTTTAACTCTTTTTTAACATCCCCTCCATAACTTTGCACCCGTCAACGCCTCCCCGGCTTTCCGTCGGAGCGGCACAGTAAATAACCATCGGAGCCATGAAGCAACTCGACCAAAGGCTCCCCTTTAAACAATTAACTTGACATGAATAAACGATTCAGCAATGCAGTTCTCTACGGAGCTCTGGGAGCCTCAGCTATCTGTCTCCTTCCCGCCTGCAACAACAACGATGTNGATGACCTGAAAACTCGCGTCGGCGTCATTGAGACCGCCGTCAACGACCTTCAGTCGCAGCTCAACAAAGCCCTTACCGTGGGTGCGAGCGTGACCAATGTGGAGGAGAACAACGGCACATACATTCTCACTCTGAGCGACGGCCAGAAAATCACAATCAAGCCCGGAAGCGGATCGATGAGTATCGTCATGACCGACACCGAGGCTGTAATCACCGTAGGCGACCAGGTCTACAAACTCCCTCTCGGTTCCTCAGTAAGCTCTCTTGTATATGCTCCCGATTTCACCGACGGACTCGTGCAGATCAACGATGCCTCCGGCGCCGAGGTGAGATTCCTTCCCCGCCCGGCCATGACCGACATCGATGGCGCTGAGTTCAAGGTGGCCGAATCTCACAAGCTCATGACGCGTNCCGGCGACGGNGATGTCTTCAAGGTGGGCTCTGCCGAGCTTCGCGACGGTTTCGTGGTGCTCAAGCTCCTTTGCCTCGACGAGAGCGTGAAGGGTGAGAATCATGCTGTCTCAATCCAGATGTCTTATAAGGGCACTGTCATCGGCTCCGACTATTTCCAGGTACAGATCGACCGCGACTTCTCCTTCGTAAGCGAGGATATCGATCCCTCTATCGTATGCTCCGCTCCCGGTGCGGTTCAGAACGGCAATGCATGGCAGTTCCAGCTCGACGGCACCGTTCTCGGCAGCGGTGTCAACCTCGCACAATATTTCAATGCTCCTGAAGGNGCTGAATTCCGTGTGGCAGCTACATCCAAGCAGCCCGGCGGCCCCGCTCAGGAGAAACAGCAGCTGCTCTCATCATCTCTCAAAGCCGACGGTAGCTTCAACTGGTCGGCCCGTCCCGCCACAGCTTTCAATGAAAACGAGGAGCAGCAGGGCTTCCTGGTGAATATCGTGAAGGATGAGGTCACTATAGCCAAGTTCTATCTCACNATCAATGATGAGCTCGCCGACACCAATTTCTACGTGTTCGATTCCGGCATGGAGATCGAGTATGGCAACCGCACAACCTGTCTGGCTCTCGGAGCACAGCGTCTCGACGTGCAGGAATGGCTCTCGACAGCCGAGGAGGAGGAGGGTGGCCTTATCTGCCATNNTGGTCTCGATGGTGTTGTCAGGAAATGGAATTCCGTGGCTGTCACCACTCCCTCCGGCAAATCTGTGCTCTTCACTGCCGGCGGTCACCTCACTCTCGACGAGCTCGGCCAGGCCTATGCTCCCGAATCAACCTGCCGAGGCATATTCTGGTTCTATCGCGGTCTCTCTATCCGTCTGCCGGAGTGCATGGCTCCTTATGTAGACTGGAACGGTGAGGAATGGACATCNGGCGGCGAAGGCTGGGGTGNAAAATACTTCGAGAATGGCGACGACATGTGGTGGGGCCAGTANAATGAGTANATCAACACTACATGGGAGCAGTTNGCANNNCCNNCAGCTGTNTTCCTNGGTCTCAGAGTCGATGAGAAGACGGGTGAGCTCATAACCCCCGAAAACTATACAGGNTGGGGATTCCGTATGGCTTACGCAGTGGGCTACGAATATCTCTATGGTGTGAAGAACATCACTTCGGATGGTGGCGACATGCTCGGCATGATCTTCTTCAACCGCCGTCTCGCTCCGGAAGGTGCTGAAATGCCGCACGGCGACAAGGAGTGAACCTCCCCCCCGCCTTGCAATCACGTTACTTTTCCACTCCCTAAAAAAACACATCATGCAATACAATATAATATCAAGAGAAATGATGCCGGCATGGCGACGCCTGTTCCCGATGCTGCTCGCTCTCATATTCGCTTTGCCGGCTCTTGCCCAGCAGCGTCTCGTAGAGGGTGTAGTATATGAAGGGGCCGACGAGCCTGTGGTCGGAGCCACTGTTAAGGTGAAAGGCACCAACCGTGGCACTATGACCGACATCGACGGCAAATTTCAGATCCAGGCCTCGCCGCAGGAGACTCTCCAGATCACATATGTAGGCTACAAGGCTGTGGAGGTAAAAGCAGCCTCTACTTCACTCACTGTAACTCTGGAGCCTGACTCCGACATGCTCGATGAGGTGGTTGTGGTAGGCTATGGCGTACAGAAGAAAGCCACTCTCACCGGTGCCGTGTCGCAGGTATCGAACAAGGAGATATCGGTCACAAAGAATGAGAACGTCGTCAATATGCTTTCCGGTAAGATTCCCGGTGTGCGTATCTCACAGCGTTCCTCTCAGCCCGGTGAGTTCGACAACGCCATCGATATCCGTGGTATGGGCGAGCCCCTTTTCGTGGTGGATGGAATCCCTCGCGACAAAGCCTACTTCTCCCGAATGGACCCTACCGAGATCGAATCGGTATCGGTCCTCAAGGATGCCGCCGCCTCTATCTACGGTGTGCGTGCCGCAAACGGTGTGATGCTCGTCACCACCCGCCACGGCTCGCAGCAGGAGGGTAAGTTTGATGTCACATTCTCGTTCAATCTCGGTTGGCAGGACTTCCTTTATACACCTAACACGGCTGATCCCGCCACCCACATGCTCCTCATGAACGAGAAGCAGCTCAACAACAACTTCGGCCAGAACTATTTCGTGCGCCAGACTCCGCGTTACACATGGCAACAGATGCTCCCTTACAGCACCGGTGAGAAGGTCGGCACTAACTGGAGCGACGAGCTCTTCCGCAACAATGCCCCTCAGCAGCAGTATAACGTGAGCCTCAACGGAGGTAGCGAGCGTATACAGTACTTCTTCAACCTCGGCTATCTCCGTCAGGAGGGTGCTTTCAGAAGCGGCGACCTCAACTACGACCGCTGGAACTTCCGCTCGAATGTGGATGTAAAGATCACAAAAGACCTCAAGGCTACCGTTCAGCTCTCAGGATATCAGGATGAGAAGAATCAGCCCTGGACCGATATGTGGACTGTCTACAAATTCGCCTGGACTTATCCCACCACCGCCATGGCCTGGATCAACGGCGACCACTCTCTCCCCGCATACGACACCGAACTCGGATCGAATACGGAGAACCCCGTGGCCACAACCAACGCCGATTTCACCGGCTACCGCAAGGAGAAGCACTACAACTTCAACGGGGCCCTCACTCTCCAGTGGGATCTCCCCTGGGTGAAGGGTCTTAACCTCAGAGGCTTCTACAGCTACGACTACTACAGCAGCAACGACACCCAG
>JAAVDU010000052.1 GCA_014801605.1 Bacteroides sp. | reverse complement strand
TATCCTTTCACCGAGGCCACCCAGGCCAGACCGATACCGGTGTTGCCGCTTGTCGGCTCGATGATGAGGGCGCCCGGTTTGAGGGCCCCTCTTTTCTCGGCATCCTCTATCATGGCCAGCGCGATACGGTCTTTCACGCTCCCTCCGGGATTGAACGACTCGAGCTTCACGAGTATCCTTGCTTTCGCCCCGGTCTCCTTTTCTATATTCTTCACTTCGAGCAACGGTGTGTTGCCCACTAATTCTGTAAGATTGCTGTAGATCCTTGCCATAATAAATAAGCCGACTTTATCCTCCTGCCGGGAGTTTTATTGATTTCTCAATTATCTATTATTATAACGCAAAACTACGATGTTTTTATCTTCCCCGAAATACCATCAATGTGGTATATTCACCCTCCCGTCATCCTTTGCACCTCCCTGATCATGGAGCGGTATTCTCTCATGAATGCAAGAATTCAATCCAAAATTTGTGGGAAGTGAACATTTTAGTTAAATTTGTAATTTGATAGGTGTGCGGTGAAATTACATGGTTTTATCAGGCGCATCCTTATTGGTGTTAGATCTTTCCATATGATCTCCACCGGCATAAACACCAAAGAAGCATAAAGAGGTATGGACTGGCAACGACTTATAAGCGACAAAAGGCTGGGTATGGAGGAATTCCATGACCCGCGCACCCATATTCGCAGCGATTTTCAACGCGACTATGACCGCCTCATATTCTCCTCCCCATTCCGGCGCCTCCAGAATAAGACGCAGGTATTTCCCCTGCCGGGTAGCGTGTTCGTACACAACCGACTCACCCATAGCCTGGAAGTATCCTCCGTAGGAAGGTCGATGGCCCGTGAGGTATGGCAACGCCTCGCTCCGAAATATGCCGGAAAACTTGACGGAATACTCCTTGAGCAGATTCCCGACATTGTCGCCACAGCATGCCTCGCCCATGACCTCGGAAATCCACCCTTCGGACACTCCGGCGAGAAGACAATCTCAACATGGTTTACCGAAGGGAAGGGGCAGGAGCTCAAGCCGAGTCTCACACCTCAGCAATGGACCGATTTCGCACAGTTCGAGGGGAACGCCAACTCTTTCCGCCTCCTTACCCATCAATTCTGCGGCCGTCGTAAAGGGGGATTCGCAATGACCTATTCCTCCCTTGCATCCATAGTGAAATATCCCTGGACCTCCCTCTCCGCCGGGGAGAAGGGGAAATTCGGATTCTTCGCTTCGGAGGAGGAGGCATACCGGAGGGTGGCCGATGAACTCGGCATCACGGAGATAGCCTCGGGTGTATTCTCCCGCCATCCGCTTGTTTATCTTATGGAGGCGGCCGACGATATATGCTATCAGGTGATGGATATTGAGGATTCACACCGGCTCGGTATAATACCTACTGAGAATGTGAAGTCCCTTCTCCTCGATTTCTTCGACGATACGGCCCGAAGCCGCATGGAGAGGGCTATGTCGCATCTCGACGACCCCAACGAGCAGGTGGGTTATCTACGCTCAAATGTGATAGGGGCGATGGTGGGGAGTTGCGCCGAGGCATTTGCCGACAATGAGGAGGCGCTCCTCAGCGGCGAGATGCTTCTCCCACTTGTGCAGCTTATACACCCCCGTCTGCGCGAGGCTTATGCTAAATGCTCCGCCACAGCATGGAACAGGATATACACCGCTCCCGATGTGGTGGATGTGGAGATTGCAGGCAACCGTATTCTCACATATCTTATGGATGAACTTATGGAGGCTGCCCTTCATCCCGAACGGAATTCCTCGAAACTACTCCTTATGAAGGTGCCTCGCCAGTATGATGTCAGGGCCGAGGGGTTATATGAGAGGGTGCTGAGTGTGCTCGACCATGTGTCGGGGATGACCGACGTATATGCCCTCGATCTCTTCCGTAAACTCAACGGCCACTCCCTCCCGGCTGTGTGATGGCGTGATAGGATAGAAGCATATTAATTTATAGTAAAAAAGGATTATGAACAGGATATCGATAATATTAGTGTTTTTGGCTATGGCATTGGCCGCCATGGGGAGAGACTATTCTCCGGCCAATGTCACAAATCCGAACATTGCCGACCGCCGGGAGTATGTGGCCGATCCGGGCAATCTCCTCGATCCTGCGGTGAGGAACAATGTCAACCGTCAGCTCTACGACCTGCGTATGGCCACATCGTCGGAGGTGGCTGTGGCGGTGGTTCCATCTATCGGCGATATACCGATAGAGGATTTCGCCGAGCAACTTTTCACTTCGTGGGGCCTCGGCAAAAGTGATAAGGATAATGGTGTGCTGATTCTCATCGCTCCCGAACAGCGACGTGCCCGTATTCAGACCGGCTACGGTGTGGAAGGGGTGCTTCCCGACATCTCCGCCAAGAAGATTATCGACCGTTCGATCGTGGCCAATATGAGGCGAGGCGATCTTGACTCGGCTGTAGCGGCGGCTGTGGCCGATGTGGCGCAGGTGCTATCCGATCCGGAGGCTGCCGAGGAGCTTAAGAGTTCGCGGCATGAGGCGTGGGACACTTCTCAGCCACCTGTAAGCGGTGAGGATATCAAGACCTTCATAGGTTGGCTTGCGGCCATTCTGTTCTTTATCTCGCTGGGCTTGCTGGTGTATGATTTCTCACGTTCCCGAGGTAAGGACCCCTACCACAGGGCAATGATATGGCAGAACCACCGCTCGGCCTACTGGATACTTGCCGCTGCATCCCTTGGAGCGGCTCTCCTTCCCGCCGCTTTGGCGGAGTGGATGAGGTGGCGCGCACGCAATAAGCCTATAAAATGCAGTGTCTGCGGGGCTAAGATGCATAAGCTCAACGAGGAGGAGGATAATGCCCATCTGTCACCCTCCCAGGATCTGGAGGAGCGTCTCAAGACCGTAGACTATGATGTATGGGTATGCCCGAAATGCGAAGCTGTGGAGCGTTACCCCTTCAAATCCAATCAGACAAAATACTCCGAATGTCCCAACTGCCACACTATAGCCATGTGTGAGGTGAGAGACCATACCGTAGTGCCCCCTACGGTGAGAAGCGAAGGGGAGGGGGAGAAGATCTATGAATGTCAGTATTGCAAACATCAGAACCGTCGGCGCTACAGGATTCCTAAGAAACCGGATCCCGCTGTGGCGGCTGCCGTGGCTGCCGGAGCCATGTTGAGGTCAGGCCGACGCCGTGGAGGCGGCTTCGGCGGCGGTGGAGGATTCGGCGGTGGTTTCGGTGGAGGATTCGGCGGCGGTTCCACTGGTGGCGGAGGTGCCTCGGGAGGCTGGTGATAAATGTGTTATTTTCAGGTGATTGCATGAAGCCTATTCCACCCGTCGCAACCGAAGGGTTGACGACTGATAGGGGAAACGTATTGTAAGAATCCCTGCCTCGGTGAGTTGGGCTGTAATCGACTTTGATAGCGGACGCCCCTCGGCGTCATACCATTCAAGGTGGTATATCCCCGGAAATGATCCCGGTATAAGCCATCCTTTCACCATCCCTCTATGCCAGTTGTGGCTGTTGACTTTTGCTCCTGAAAGATATATCACAGCATAGCGGTCGTGATGTTTCACGATCGCTGTCTTGTATTCACCTCCAAGCTGGAGAAGAGATTCCTCCAGCGAGCGGTCGTAGATCTCCCAATACCCCTCTATCTCGCTTTCTGAAGCCGCAAGATAGTCGGAAAGCAGCTCCTCATCGCTCCATACCGTTGTGGATATGTCGCTTGTGGATGGCTCTGAGAAGAGGGAGATATCGCTTGCCAGAATCTCCCCTGCGGGCGATGATACGAATCCGAAGACACTTATTCCTGACAATTCTGTCGCCACATCGCCAAGGAGATGTGGCTCATGCCCTCCGCCTACTATGGAGATATGGCCGGAGCGGAGAGTAATCTGCCAGAGGCTCTCGCCGTAGAAGGGGAGTGCAGATTGTTTTGTGATGATTTCATGAGGTTTGGAGCCGACGATACTTCCCGATATGGTCAGCACTGTATGCGGCTCCGTGGAGGTGATATCACCCTTCTCTGCGGACGTGACGGTGATCCATACTTTTCTTCCGCTATCATCCTCTATAAAGAGTTCCCAGGGGGGATTCACTGCCGTATGCCTCTTCCCGTCGGTAGAGGTGTAGGGATATCGCCGTCCCGGATGTGCGTGACGGTTGTCGATACGGAATGACAATATGGCTGAGGTATGACTTGCGGCGAGACGGATGGAATCGAGCAATGGCTCCCCTGAAGTGTTGGAGAGCATGATCCCCTCGGAGGTGGCATGGGTGAAGGGTGAATATCCCCTCCCGGCGTTCAGGTATAGCGATCCAGAGCCGTCGCTTCCGGCATATAATGCAAGGGGGAGTGCCGTCATGAGGATGGCTGACAGGAGCGCTTTCATGCCGACACGATATTGGAGATGCCGCTTACGATCCCCACTATGGCGAAAATAAGGATCACCACGCCGATGATTCGGTTGATGAGCCACATGGAGCGCAGATTGAAATGGGCGCGCACTTTGTCGATGAAGTAAGTCACCATCCACCACCATCCCAAAGCTCCGGCGATGATGGATAGATAGCCTATGATATAATGATAGGGTTGCATGTCGGGGCGCAGGAAGCCGAAACGTGCGAACAAGCCGATTATCAGAAAGAGAATCAGTGGATTGGAAAATGTGAATAGAAACCCTCCGAGGATATTTTTCTTTGGCGACACCTCTTGCAGGGTCGGCTTCCGCAGGGTGGTGGCCGGNTTCTTCTTGAAGAGGTAGACACTGAACCCTATGAGCACCGCGCTTCCGATCAGCTGTATGATATTCTGGTTGCGTTCAAGAAAATCCTCTATGAANGAGAGTCCGAAACCCGTCAGAAGACAATAGAAGAGGTCGGATATGGCCGCTCCCACACCTGTGTAGAGACCTGTGCGTCTCCCCTTGTCGAGGGTGCGCTGGATACACAGAATCCCTACCGGCCCCATGGGAGCCGATATCAGGATTCCGATGGCGATTCCCCGCCATATCATATAGATAAGACTTTCAATAAAGTCCATTTGTCGCGGATAGTGGAGGAGNGGTTCAGTTAGTTATAATATAGCCNCCGTTCATGGTGGGAAGGCATTGATAGCGTCGCAGACCGTATTTCCTGCTCCCGGTGGCTGCCGGNCCGGAGAGGGGAGCACCNCCCGACATTGTCACATCATAATGNGATCCGCATTCCGGACATANCGCCTCATAGAGGTCGCCCGTCACCTCCACCCTTACATTNGGACTCATCTCCACAGGNCACGCCAGATCGTAGGCCAAGGGGCAGTCGGTGGTGGCCGTGAAAGGATCCATACCGTTGATCAGGAGAATCCCTCCGAAGCCGGTGGCNCTCTGCTGGCTGAACGGGAAGCTCGAGGGGACACGAAGCCCCGAGGCGAGTATGAAACGCATGTTCGATCCATACCCCGCCACTCCATAAGTGTTCCATAAGGCCGCCGTGCCGAGATTGATATTTACCGCGAAATTCGGTATCCTTTCGTCGTCTACGGAGTGGCAACCTGTGGCGATGGTAATCAACAGCGCGGCTGTCACGGCTGTGAGCCATGTATGATGTGTGCGCGCAGCCACGTCAGGCGAATGGAATGGATTTGAGCACCTGCCCGAACTGGTCGGCCATCTTCTGGATATGACCTCCCACCATCGGCTTGAGCATCGCCGGAAGGGCGATGTCGATATCCACGTCGGCTGTGCATGCCGAGGCTGTCTCAGGCTTCAGGTTGAGCGCGATACTCATTGGCATCGGAGAATTCTCCGCCGCTAATTTTATGAGGGAGGGTTCCTTTCTCTCCACCACACGGAAAGTGAGCGAGCCGATCGGGCCTGCGGGCACCGAGATCGAGTCGGCGGTCACATTGAGGCTGTTGAAAAGATCGCGCTTGTCGGCCGGGATGCTGTCGGCCGGCACACGCTCCAGAATGTCGCGGAGATTCCCGAGATTGGAGAGCTTGGAATATACGTTTTCAGCTGAGGTGTTGATCTTTACAGCACCACTGTTATATGACGACATAGTGAGTTCTTGTTTGGGGGTTATCCTATTATGTTGTTGGGTGTCCAGTTGGCCGGGTCCTCTCTCCATTCGCGGAGGGCATCCGCTTCCGAGGGGGAGATATAGCTTGTCTCCTCGGCCACCTCCAGCATCGTGGAGTATGTGCAGAGCGACACGAGATTGACGTCAGCTTCGCGGAAGCGCTTCACAGCCATCGGGAACTGATAGTCGAAGAGGCATACCATACCGACTACTTCACAGCCGTAGTTGCGAAGCTCCTCCACTGCCTTGAGGGCGCTCCCTCCGGTAGAGATAAGGTCTTCTATCACCACTACTTTTGTGCCGGGCTTCAGGTTACCTTCTATAAGGTTCTCAAGTCCATGATCTTTCGGGGTCGACCTTACATATACGTAGGGTATGGCGAGGAGGTCGGCCACGAGTGCCCCGATTGCTATGGCCCCGGTGGCTACACCGGCTATGGCTTTGCTTTCGGGAAAGTGCTCGAGGATATTTCTTGCATACTCTATTTTCACCAGATTACGTATATCGGGATAGGAGAGCAAGCGGCGGTTGTCGTTGTAGATAGGAGAGTTCCATCCGGACGCCCAAACGAAAGGGTTTTGCGGCTGGAGCTTTATAGCACTGATTTGCAAGAGTTTCTCAGCAAGGATTCTGTCCGGTTTCTTCATAATTGAATGAATTTGTTTAAATTTTAGGAGAGGGATGGTCCGAAGTGGCGCAATGTGCGTCGTGATCAAGTTGATGTCGGACCGTTCCAAAAATGCAAAATTACATATTTCCGAAAGAAAAAACAAAATTCAACAGTAAAAAAGCCGGTTCGCGGAGGTAAAATAATGTTAATCTTCTGCCGCGTCATTTTTCAGCATGTAGATTTGCGTATAAATCTGCTTTTTCCTATTTTTGTGAAGATATAGGCTGTTCCCCGTCCTGATTCCACTTCCGGGGATGGCCTGTATGAGTTGTTCACACTTTTCTATTTCAACAGTTTATGAAAATTGCAATTATCGGAGCGGGAAACATGGGGGGCGCCGTAGCCCGCGGGCTCGCTAAGGCTCTGCGCGACGGTGCCTTCTCATCCTATCCCTCTCCGCCGGAAATCAGTGTCGCCAACCCTTCTCAGGGTAAGCTTGATGCGATTGTCGGGGAGTTCCCGGAGATTCACGTCACTACATCCAATGTGGAATGTGCCGGGGGTGCCGACGTAGTGGTGCTTGCCGTTAAACCCTGGAAGATTGAGGAGGTGGTCGCGCAGGTCAGCTCCCCCTGTATCGTCTCTCTCGCGGCCGGAATCCCGATGGCCTCTCTTCGCGAGATGGTCGGGGAGGGTCCGGCTATATATCGTGCCATCCCCAATACGGCTGTCAGCGTGGGAAGCGGCGTCACTTTCATCTGCCGTCAGAATCCCGATGAGAAGCTCGACCGGATAGTGGCCGACATATTCCGCGCAAGCGGATCGGTGGAGATGGTGGAGGAGAGGATGCTTGACGCCGGTATGGCCGTGGCTTCCTGCGGAATAGCGTTCATGATGCGCATGCTCCGGGCCATGACCGAAGGGGGCGTGGAACTTGGCTTGTATCCTGCTACGGCCCTGCGTGCAGCGGCCGCCACTATGCGCGGTGCGGCCGACCTTATCGAAAAGGGGGGACGTAATCCCGAGGAGGAGGTCGACAAGGTCACCACCCCGGGGGGCGTCACTATCCGCGGACTCAATACTATGGAGGAATCGGGCTTCACCGGCGCCGTTGTCAAGGGGTTGCGTGCATGTGTCCCCTCTCTCGCCACCGTGCTCGCTATAGGAGCCTTATTCTGGGCCCCCTCTGCCGCTGCCGACGATCTTAATATCCGCTTTGACCGTCCTGCCGATTATTTCGAGGAGTCGTTCCTCTTGGGCAACGGCTCTCAGGGGGCTATCGTCTACGGCAATCCCTCGTGCGAACGCATCTCGCTCAATGATATCACTCTCTGGAGCGGCGAGCCATACACTTCGGTGGCCAATCCGGGAGCTCACCGTCATCTCAAGGAGATAAGGGAGGATCTTGAGCGGGGCGACATACGGGCTGCCGAGGAGGCGCAGAAGAAGATGCAGGGCACCAACAGCCAGTATTATCAGCCGCTGGGCAACGTTTTCATCGATTTCGACGATAAGTCGGAGGTGGCCGGCTACAACCGTAATCTCGACCTCACGACCGCTACAGCCACTGTCAACTGGCAGAAAAACGGCAACAATGTCACTACCACATACTTTGCCTCAGCGCCCGACAGTGTGATAATAGTCAATATCTCTGCACCCCGCCCCATATCNTTCAATGTGCGTTTTGACTCACAGCTCCCNTATGAAGCCGTTTCGGAAGTGAAGGTGAGCAAGGGTGCGTCGACGCAGGCCCGCATCAGTGCCGACGGTTATGCCCCNTATGGCTTCGANAGGGTAATGGAGAATGGCCGATGGCAGGAGAAGATGCTCTTCGACCCCGCCCGTGGTGTGCATTACCGTGCAAATATCTCTGCGGTGGCCCTCCACGGAGATGTGGTGGCCAATCCCGACGGTACGATCTCTGTGGCCGGTGCCACCGACGTTACTCTCCATATAAATATTGCCACNAATTTCCGCGATGCCCTCACACTCCCCGCTAAAAGCGGAATTGATGAGAAGGGGAAGGCCGACCGTCTTGCCGACAATTCCACAGCTAAAGGTTTGCGTCAGCTCATCGGCAATCATCTCGCCGACTATCAGCCCCTNTTCTCAAGGGTGGAGCTGCAGCTTGGCGATTCCCCCGCTGAACTCGCCNCTCTCCCCACCGACGTGCGNCTGAAGAGATATTTCGANAATAAGACGTATGATCCCGATCTTGAGGAGCTATATTTCCAGTTCGGCCGCTATCTGCTGATCGGTTGCTCCCGCACTCCAAATGTTCCGGCCAACCTCCAGGGTCTCTGGAACGAGCATCTTTACGCACCCTGGCGTTCGAACTATACCGCAAATATCAATGTGGAGGAGAACTATTGGCCGGCTGAGGTCACCAACCTCAGCGAACTGCATATGCCTCTCCTCGGGTTTGTGAGGCAGCTTCCCGAGTCGGGGGGACGCACCACCGCAAAGGAGTATTACAATATAGGCCGCGGATGGTGTCTGGCCCATAACACCGATATATGGGGTATGACATGCCCCGTGGGCCATGGTGGAGATGAGCCTATGTGGGCCAACTGGAACATGGGTGGCGCCTGGATGGCGTCGCATATCTGGCAGCATTATCTCTTCACTCAGGATAAGGAGTTCCTGAAGGAGTATTACCCCGCTCTGAAGGGGGCGGCCGAGTTCTGTCTCGATTGGCTCATAGAGGATAAGGATGGCCGACTGATCACATCACCCTCTACTTCCCCCGAAAACCAGTTTATCGCTCCCGACGGACGACCCGCCGCCACTTCTGCCGGTGGCACGGCCGACCTTGCCATGATACGCCAGTGCCTCTCCGACACCCGTGCCGCAGCCCTCACTCTCGGAGCCGACCCCGGCCTGGTGAAGGAGATCAACGAGGCTCTCCCGAGGCTCGCCCCTTACCGCATCGGCTCTAAGGGTCAGTTGCTTGAATGGGCGGAGGAGTTCCCGGAGGCTGATCCGCAACATCGTCATCAGAGTCATCTCTATGGCCTCTTCCCCGGCGACCATATCACCCCCGACAAGACTCCCGAGCTGGCCGAAGCCGCTGCCAAGGTGCTTGAGATAAAGGGTGAGAACACCACCGGATGGAGCACCGGATGGCGCGTCAATCTCCTTGCCCGCTTGCGCGACAGTGCGAAGGCATATTCAATGTATCGCCGTCTGCTGAAGTATGTCAGCCCCGACGGATATCAGGGTCCCGACCGACGCAGCGGTGGCGGCACATACCCCAATCTCCTTGATGCTCATTCCCCTTTCCAGATCGACGGTAATTTCGGTGGCACTGCAGGTGTGGCAGAGATGCTCATACAGTCTGCTCCCGGCTCGATCACACTGCTTCCCGCTTTGCCTGAGGCGTGGAACACAGGTAGCTTCCGCGGGCTGAAGGCGCGCGGCGGTTTTGAGGTGAATGCGGCCTGGAAGGATGGAAAGGTGACAGCCCTGACTATCTCCTCTCCCACAGGGGGATCCACAGTGGTGGATGTCAACGGAAAGAGGATTCCCGTCACTCTCCGCAAGGGTGAGACNCGCTCGGTAAAACTTTGAGAAATAATGATTAACGAAGCTTATCTACATTTTAAACAGGTTATGTACAGGTGTTGTCAACATCTGTACATAACCTGTAGATAACCTTTGTAAATAAATGTAANNTANATAANTACNTTGTAGATAACTGTTGCCTATGCGAGATACTCTCAAGAAGTTGCGCACCGCTTTACGCCCCCTCTACGGCAACCGTGAGACGGAGGCCATCATAAAGCTGATATTCCATTATGTGAAGGGCTGGAACACTGTCGATATACTCACTCATGAGCCTGATACGCTATCCCCCTTCATCCGCAGCGAGATCGACGGGATTCTGAAGCGGCTACTCAATTATGAGCCTATTCAGTATATCACCGGTGAAGCTCGGTTTCACGGGCTGGAACTGCACGTCACCCCCGATGTGCTCATTCCGCGTCCCGAAACCTCTGAACTGGTCGATATTATCGTCGGAAAGGCAGGGGAGACCCCGGATCTCCGTGTGCTGGATGTAGCTACGGGGAGCGGTTGTATAGCTGTCGCGCTCGCGCGTGCGCTTCTCTTCCCGAAGGTGACGGCCCTCGACATATCGGCCCCTGCGTTGGAGGTGGCACGCAGGAATGCCGCCGATCTGAAAGTGAAGGTGGAGTTCATTGAGGCCGACATCTTCACCTGGACCCCCGACGGCGCGAAGTATGATATCATTGTAAGTAATCCCCCCTATATCGACGAGTCGGAGCGTGCCTCGATGGAGAGGAACGTACTGGATTATGAACCCTCCTCGGCCCTTTTCGTCCCCGACGACGACCCTTTGCGCTTCTACAGACGCATCACTCAACTGGCCGCNTCAGCACTTGTGGCCGGGGGGCGTCTCTACTATGAGATCAATCCGCGTCACGCCGATCAGTTGGCCCGTGAGATTGCCGGCGCCGGATTTTCCGACGTCGAAATAGTGAAGGATTCATTCGGCCACGACAGATTCATTACCGCCGTAAAGGGTGAGGCCTGATTATAATGGATAGGATGGAAAACAGATAGATATGAATAGAAAACCGATATCAAAGGAGGCGGCTACCCTGCGCATGGCCTCCCTTTGCGCTCGCTCAGAGCAGTGTGAGGCCGAAATTCGCCAGAAACTCTTGCGTATGGGTCTCTCACAGGCTGATGTGCAGGAGGTCGTTGCGGGGCTTGTNGAGGGGCGCTTTATCGACAATGCACGGTTTGCGCGCAGTTTTGCCCGCGATAAATGCCGCTTCTCTTGCTGGGGGCGTAATAAGATACGCCTCGGATTGATGGCGAAGAGGATATCTTCCGCCGACACCGCGCAAGCCCTTGAGGCCATAGAGCCCGACGACTATCTCGATGCCTTGAAGAGAGCTGCAGCTGCAAAGGCCCGTGGTCTCGACCTCTCNGGNCCGGAGGCTCGCGAAAACAGGATGAAGCTTTACCGTCATCTCCTCTCGCGTGGGTTTGAGTCCGATCTGGCCTCCCAAGCCGTGAAGGAGCTTATACGAAAGCANTGAATCCGATTCTGGCCGACATATTGGATTTCATATTCCCCCGGCGATGCCATATCTGCGACGGGAGTCTGGCGAAGCATGAGCGTTTCGCCTGCACCGACTGTCTCCATAGGATTCCACGTTCGGGATATCATCGGCGCACCCTTAATCCTATGGAGGAGCGCTTTGCCGGGATTATACCTTTTGAAANGGGCACGGGGCATTTCCTCTATAACCGCGACTCCCCGCTCTCTATCCTCATTCAGGATATGAAATATCGCGGCTTTTCAGATATCGGCGATATGCTCGGCGAGCTGGCCGCTTCCGAACTCTTCCCTACAGGATTCTTTACGGATGTCGATCTGATTGTGCCGGTGCCGATGCATTTCCTGAAGCAGATGAAAAGGGGATACAACCAGACCCATCACATCGCGAGGGGGATAAGCGTGGCCACAGGGTTGCCGGTTTCGCTCACCCTCAAGGCGGTGAGGTCGCATAAGACGCAGACGGCTCTTTCACGCGAGGAGAGGCTCCGCAATACTTCCGGGATGTTCCGTGTGGCCGATCCTTCGGTAATCGAGGGGAAGCATGTGCTGCTCGTCGACGATGTATGCACCACCGGCTCCACCCTCATATCGGCCGGTGAGGCGTTGGCCGCCGCCCGTCCCTCCGCTGTGACTCTATTCACCCTTGCGGTCACATTCTGACAGTGGCGTAAGGGGATTGTTTTAATTTTATTGTTGAAAATCATGCGTTTGGTAATACAAAGAGTGAAAAGAGCCTCCGTCGAGATAGATGGTGAGCTTCATAGTGAGATAGGAGTGGGCCTCCTCATCCTTGTGGGGGTCATGGAGGGGGATACCGAGGAGGATGTGAAATGGCTTGTCGGGAAGACTGCCGCAATGCGCATCTTCAACGACGACAACGGCGTGATGAACCGTAGCCTTGTCGAGATCGGCGGAGAGGCNCTCGCCGTGAGCCAGTTCACTCTGGCCGCCTCCACAAAGAAGGGTAATCGCCCGAGCTACATACGGGCCGCACGCCACGATGTGGCGATACCACTTTACGGAATGTACTGCGACCTTCTCGGCGAGGCTATCGGCCGGGAAGTAGGGCGTGGTGTGTTNGGCGCAGATATGCAGGTGGCTCTCCTCAACGACGGCCCGGTCACTATCATCATCGACTCGCGCAATCGCGAGTGACTCCCTCTCGTATCCGGCTCTGTATGGAACTATTTNGGGCCGCTACGTGTTCTCTCTANATGGAGAGATATCTATAAAATTTGGTTATGAAGCAGAAATATACAAAGATTGTTGCCACCGTTTCCGACAAACGGTGTGATATTGAGTTTATAAAGGAATTATCTGAGGCCGGAGTTAATGTAGTGCGCATGAACTCGGCCCATCTTGAATATGAGGGTTTCCGGAAAATCGTAGAGAATACGCGTGCCGCAAATCCCGCCATCGCGATAATGATGGATACAAAAGGACCGGAAATCCGCACTACGGTCACCTCCGACGGGGAGCCGGTGGTGTTCCATACGGGTGATGTGGTAAAGGTCTACGGCAATCCTCAGGGCACCACTTCGGCCGAGGTGATGAATCTTAACTATCCCGATATAGCCGGAGTGCTCAAGGCCGGCGACCGTATGCTTATCGACGACGGCGAGCTGGAGTTCGACATCCGTGAGGTCAACGGCCGTGAGGTGGTGGCTGTAGCAGCCAACGACGGTGTGCTCGGTTCGCGCAAAAGTGTCAATCTCCCGGGTGTGAAGGTTGATCTCCCCGCGGTCACTGAGCGCGACCGCCGCAATATAGGCTATGCCGTGGAGCTCGGTGTCGATTTCATAGCCCATTCTTTCGTGCGTTCTGCCGCCGACGTGAAGGAGGTGCAGGATATCCTCGATTCATATGGCGCCGACACCAAGATTATCTCGAAGATAGAGAATCAGGAGGGTGTGGATAATTTCGACGGTATCCTCCATTCATCCTATGGNGTGATGGTGGCCCGTGGCGACCTCGGAATAGAGGTGGCTCCGGAGCGTATCCCCGGCATACAGACCACCCTTATCAACAAGTGTATAGCTGCCCATAAACCGGTCATAGTAGCCACCCAGATGCTGCATACCATGATAGAGCATCCCCGCCCCACCCGCGCCGAGATCTCCGATGTGGCTAATGCCGTATATCAGCGTGCCGACGCTATGATGCTTTCCGGAGAGACGGCCTACGGCAAATATCCCGTCGAGGCTGTAAATATCATGACGAGAGTGGCGCGTGAAGTGGAGAAATCCTTGGTCAACAAGCGCGAGGTGCCCCCGCTTCTTGATGCGGAGATCACCTCCTTCCTGGCGCATGAGGCTGTGATGTCGGAGCATAAGGTGGCTACAAAGGCTATCTTCACCGATGCCTATCGCGGAGTGTCGGCCCGGTTCATTTCATCTTTCCGTGGAAGCAACCCCACTTTCGCCATATGCCACAACCGCAGTGTGCAGCGTTGGCTCGCTCTCAGCTATGGCGTTACGGCCTACTATTATCAGCAGCCTAATCCGAAGTTCTTCATGCCTCATTCAGCCGAGGCTGTCCGGCAGATTGTTGCCGACGGTTATGTCGGGCTGCATGACCGTATCGCTTATCTCACCGGCACCCGCCGTGGAGCACGCGCTCTTGAGATTCTCACCCCTTATGAGATTCTCGAGATGGAGGAGTGATAACGCCCTGTGAGCCCCCTCTTATTTACCGGTAGGTAGAAACACAAAGCACACCGCACCCACAAGGCAGATGAAGGCGGCTATGTGGTTCCAGTGAAGCTTCTCCCCGGAAAAGAGGAACATGGCCACTATCGTGAACACTGTAAGGGTGATTACCTCCTGAATCACTTTGAGCTGGAAAAGAGAGAAGGGACCCCCGTTCTCCTGATACCCTATACGGTTGGCCGGAATCATGAAGCAGTATTCCAGAAGGGCTATACCCCACGACACGAGTATCACCACAAAGAGGGGCCAGTTTTTCGAGATTCCTGTGTTTTGAAGTTTCAGATGACCATACCATGCGAAGGTCATGAATACATTCGAGATGATGAGAAGAAGGATTGTGACGATTGTTGTTTTCATTTCATTTTCGGATAGTTCTGAATAGATTTTGTTATGACGTCTTTAATGCGTTTATGCTTTGAGGATATTCCGTAGCATGTATATGCTTATACCGATGGCGGCGACTGTGGTTGCCGCCATCGCTGTTATCCGGAGGGTGTTGTCAGCCATAAGGCTCTCTGCCGTGATCAAAGCGCCTCCGGCTATCGCCGCTCCCAAGGCCCTGGCGGCGCCCGCAGAGAACCGATAGTCGTAAAGTCGCCGGTTGACTATGTAATACACCACGATGAGTGTCCCTTGTTCCGCTATCATCCCCCATCCGAGGCCGTCNAGCCCGAAGAGGAGGTATCCTCCCCCCAANGCCGCTAACGTGAGCAGATTGGCGAAGATACACTCCATCCGGAAGTATAGCCTCTTATTCTCTTTCACGATAGAGATATANCCCATAGGAATAGAGAGCGCCTTCAGAAGCACCCCGATCGACATGAGGCGNAGCAGAGGCACNGCCTCCTCGAATTCAGAGGTGAAAAGCAATGAGATCACGAGTGGCGACACTGCCACAAGGAGGAGNGAGAGGGGGAGAAGCACCCAGGTGGTGATCTCTGTCTGGCGGTTTACGGTCAGCATCATCGCCTCGTTGTCGGCGCTGCAGGCCGAGAGCCGGGGAAAGTAGTCCATGGCCATGGCGGCAAACACCACCGAGGCCATCTGGTTGGTGACGCTGGCCGACGATTGGTACAGTCCGACGGAATCCAACCCTCCCGATTCGCGCACAAAGATAATCAGCAGATAGTTGCANATATTGGCGATCACATCCCCGGCCACAAGTATNATCCCCAGCGACAGCAACCGCTTCACAAGCGGNGTGTCACC
Organism: Bacteroides sp.; assembly: GCA_014801605.1. Lineage (GTDB taxonomy): Bacteria > Bacteroidota > Bacteroidia > Bacteroidales > Muribaculaceae > Lepagella. Next base: position 15,891 of record JAAVDU010000052.1, on the reverse strand, counting down.
TTTCAGTGAGAGCTTTGCCGGAAAGGTGCGGAAGGAAACTCCCGTTACACTCTTGCGCAGGTTTACCGTATAGAATATGTGGAGCGAGAGTGCGAGGATGATGATGGCNGGCACTATGCCGTGGGTGCCGAACAGCCAATAGAGGGGCACTCCCGCCAAAAGCCCCGTCACACTCCCCACTAACGATGCCCGCGAAAGGCGTTTCACCTCATGAAGCCCCTGAAGCATGGCCAGCCGGCTCCCGTTTGATACGAATAGAAACACCGCTATCCCGAGGAGCATGAACTGCCAGCGGTAGGCGTCAGTGCCAAACGACAGCTCCGACAGCCATGCCGAGAAAAGNACGCAGACCACTCCCCCCGCAAGNGCCGTGAGCAGGGTGAGCCGAAGGGTCACTTCAATTATCTCCTGAAGCTTCCCCTTATCCTCTTTCCTCACCGCCACCTCCTTGGCGATGGCTAAGTTCAACCCTAATGAGGAGAGCTGGGAGAGGGTGGTGGTGCTGTTGCTGAATATGGCGTTTACACCCATACCCTCGGGCCCCAGGAAGAGTGCCACAAATTTCCCGCGTATGAGATTTATCAGTATCTCAAACACTTTGACACCTCCGAAAAGGGATATCCCTTTCAGGATGCTGCGGTATTGTGTCGGCTTCTCTGATGACATATGGCGCTTTATGCTCTTTGGGTATTATGGTTCGGTTGAAGAGGTGGTCGGAGAAAGGGGGAGATCGGTGGAGGATTTCCCCGCTTCGGGGTGCAAAAGTAAGCAACAACCTCCGAATATCCAAAGATATGTATGAAATTTTGCAGGGTGGATGAAAAATCGTAATTTCGCATTATGAAACGTAAAATATTCCTCACCGGCGCCACCGGAACAATGGGTTTCGAGACTCTCAGAGAGCTCTCTGAAAGGCTCGACCGCTTCTCTGTCACCCTCCTTGCCCGCCCGAGCAAGAAGAACCGNCATCTTCTCCTCCCCTATGAGAGGATGGAGGGGATCAGGATAATCTGGGGCGACCTCATGAATCCTGACGATATAGCCAAGGGNGTGGAGGATGCCGATTTTGTGCTTCATGTAGGGGGGATGGTCTCTCCGGCGGCCGATTATTATCCTGAGAAGACTTTTAGGGTAAACACNGATTCGATGCGTTTCATAGTCGATGCCGTCAGGCGCCGTCCGGATGCCGACAGGGTAGGGGTGGTCTATATCGGCTCGGTGGCTCAGTATGGGCCTCACACACCCCCCGACCANTGGGGGCATTGCGGNTTGCCGCTTAAGCCGGCTCTCCTCGACGGATATGCCTGTTCGAAGATAGCGGCGGAGCGCATTCTCTCCGATTCCGGCTTGAGGAAGTGGGTGTCGCTGCGGCAGTCGGGCATACTTTCGAAGGGAATGCTTGAGAAGGCGATGGATCCGATCACGTTTCATGTCCCCATAAAGGGGGTGCTCGAATGGGTTACGGCAGAGGATTCCGGACGTCTCCTTGCCAATGTATGCGAGGAGGAGGTGCCCGGCGATTTCTGGTGCCGGTTCTATAATATAGGTGGTGGGGAGGCATTCCGGCTCACTAATTATGAGTTTGAGAAAATGGTGATGAAGAGCTTGGGCTGTCCCCCTCCTGAAAAGGTGTTCGACGTCCGTTGGTTCGCCACCCGTAATTTCCACGGAATGTGGTTCTCCGATTCCGACCTGCTTGAGGAGAANGTACCTTTCAGAAGTTCCATGACCCCTGAAAGATANTTCAGTATACTNGCCTCCCGTATGCCTTGGTATTACCGTCTCACCCCCCTCGTGCCCTCTTTTGTAATGAAAGGTGTGATGCGATGGGTGGCCGGTCGCAACAGGCTTGCCCCTCTGTATTGGCGGAAGCATGGTGTAGCGGAGCGTATCGAGGCCCATTTCGGAGGAATGGAGGCATGGAATGCTCTTCCTGACTGGAAGGGTACCGATCTGAGCCGCCCCTCCGATACCCCTCCCGCTGTCACTCCTATGTATGATGCCGCTAAGACTCCGCATGCTCTTGATATCTCCGACATGAGGAGAGTGGCTGCCCGTTTCGGTGGCGTATGTCTCTCGCAGAATATGACTCNGGGTGATCTCAATACCCCTCTGGAATGGNCCGACGCCGACGGGGTCCGCTTCACCGCCACTCCGGCGAGTGTGGCTCTCGGTGGGCATTGGGGCCCCCCTCTCACGGGAGTGATATAGTGTCCCCTTCAACTCCCCGGTATCCCCTTTGGAGCAGGGTGAAAGGGGGGATTTNCATAAAAACGGGGGCATAGTTATGAAAAATTGGCTTAATGCAAGGATTTATTGGGGTGGAAGATAAGATATTTATTAATTTCTTTTTCCATAATGCCGATTTTTTTGTAACTTTGCGCTCAAATGTTCGTAAAGCGGGGNCATCCCCGCGAATACGATAATCGCAAGACGACAATCAGTAAAGGATAAACAAAAATGACAAAGGCAGAAATCGCAAGCGAAATTGCAAGAACCACCGGCATTGACAAAGCTGTGGTTGTCACAGTTGTTGAACAATTTATGACTGTGGTGAAGGATAGCCTCGCCAACGGAGAGAATGTATATCTCCGCGGCTTCGGTAGCTTCATCATTAAGCAGCGCGCGGAGAAAACCGCCCGCAATATCAGCAAGAACACCACTCTGTTGGTGCCCGCCCACAATATCCCGGCTTTCAAACCGGCTCCCGTTTTCAAGGAGGAAGTGGCGAAGTTAGGCTGATTCTTACAAGTCAAGAAATTACCCGCCTCTTGGTGCGAAACCATGAGGCGGGTATTATTTTTCCCCCTCCGTTCCGAAAGGGACAGAGGGGGAATTGCTGTTTTATTGCAAAATCTTATTTCTTGAAGAGGCGTACAACCTCGCCGATCCAGAGCACAAGAGATGTGGAGGCGATGATGATGACCCAGTCGCTGATTGTCAACGGCGTGACATTGAAGAACTGGCCGCCGACGGTGACGATCGCTATCTGGCCAACCACTATGAGCAGGGCGATCATCAGGAAGCCGGAGCATCCCTTGAAGTGGAAAGCGCTGCGTCCTGTCTCGAAGGCACGGGCGTTGAACATGTTCCAGAACTGCAGGAATACGAATATCGTGAAGAACATCGAGAGCTCATAGGGTGTCAGTGAGTCTACGGCATCTTTAGCAGGTTGCTCTATGAAGGAGAAGAGTTGGGTCATGGAGTCTACGCTATAGTTCTCGAAGATATAGAGAATTCCTAAAAGGATAAGGAAGAAGAGTCCACCCACACCTACTATCGACTGCCACATGGGGCGGTTGATGATGAAAGCCGTCCTTGAGCGGGGCTTCTCCTTCATCACGCTTGCCGATGGCGGAAGGGAGGCGAGCGCCATGGCCGCGAAGGTATCCATGATGAGGTTCACCCAGAGCATCTGAGTCACTGTCAGCGGCGACTGCATGCCCATGAAAGCTCCGAAGAGCACGATGAGGCACGCGGCTACGTTCACTGTCATCTGGAAGAGTATGAAGCGCTGTATATTCTGATAGAGGGAGCGTCCCCACATCACGGCGCGACCTATCGAGGAGAAGGAGTTGTCTACGATTGTGATGTCTGAGGCCTCTTTAGCCACTGATGTGCCGTCGCCCATGGAGAGGCCCACATGTGCCGCTTTCAGGGCCGGAGCGTCGTTGGTGCCGTCGCCTGTCACTGCCACTACCTCGTTGTTGCTCTGAAGCGACTCCACGAGGCGCTTCTTGTCCATCGGACGTGCGCGTGCTATGATCTTGATATCCCCTACACGCTCCTTGAGCTCCTTATCGGATAGCTCCGCGAATTCGGTGCCGGTGATGATGTTGCGGTCGGTGTCGCGGCTGTCGTCCCAGAGTCCGATCTGGCGACCGATCTCCTTAGCGGTGCCCGGAGTGTCGCCGGTCACTATCTTGACCTTGATTCCCGCATCGAGCACCTCACGCACTGCATCGGGCACATCGGCACGTACAGGGTCGGAGATGGCCACAATCCCGAGGAAGGTGAGATTTCCGGCCACTACCTTGTTGTTCTCTATCGTCTTATCCCCTTCTGCGAGCTCCTGATATGCGAATCCGAGCGTACGCATGGCCTGGTTCTGATATTCAAGTAGCTGGGCGTCGATCTCCTGCTTTGTCACTCCGGCTGTGTCTTTACACATTCCGAAGATAATCTCGGGAGCACCCTTAACATACAGGATTCTCTTCCCTGAAGCCGACACCACTACAGTGGCCATATATTTCCTTTCGGTGCTGAAGGGAAGTTCCTCCACTCTGGTGGTCTTCTCCTTAAGTGCCTGATAGTCTACCCCGCGATCCTTGAGCCAGAGAAGGAGCGCCCCCTCTGTGGGGTTGCCGAGCACCTGAGGCTTCTCTCCGGAGAGGTCGAGCTGGGCGGTGGAGTTGACGGCGATACCCTCGTAGAGCACATCATCCGAGGGATTCCCGAAGAAGTTGGTCTTGTAGATCTGCATCTGGTTCTGGGTCAGAGTGCCCGTCTTGTCGGTGCAGATCACTGTGGTGGCCCCCATGGTTTCGCAGGCGTGCATCTTGCGCACAAGGTTGTTGGTCTTGAGCATGCGGCGCATGGAGTAGGCCAGTGAAAGTGTCACGGCCATCGGCAGACCCTCCGGCACAGCCACCACCACCAGAGTCACGGCTATCATGAGCGTCTGCAGGAAGTAGGCTATGAAGGTGATCCATTCAAAATCGGAATTGATGAAATACATCACGATACGACCGATGATGATGGCCGCCGCGAATATATAGGAGATCTTGGTGATGAGATCGCCGAGACCGTCGAGCTGCTCGTTGAGAGGGGTCTTTACGCTGTCGTCGATCTGCGCAGCCTCAAACACCTTGCCGTTCTCGGTCTTGTCGCCTACGGCAAACACACGCATCACTCCGTGACCCTCCATCACTTTCGTGCCGCGCATGGCGTGGTTGGAGGGGAAGGTCGATTCCTTGTCGAATTGAGCCGGATCGGTGGTCTTGGCACACATCGGCTCTCCGGTGAGGGTCGATTCATCAATGTTCAGATGCACCGCTTCAAGCAGCTCGCCGTCGGCGGGCACCTCCTCGCCGGTGTTGAGTATCACGATATCACCCACCACTACATCCTTGCGGGGCACCTGCATGGCGTTGCCGTTGCGGATCACCTGCACCGGCTCGTCGTCGTTCACCTGATTGAGAAGTGCGAATTCCTTGTCGGCCTTCAGCTCGAATACAAAGGCGAGTCCCGTGGCGAGAAGGATGGCGATGAAGATTCCGAGTGGCTCGAAGAAAACTCCGGCCCCTTCGTCGAGTCCCCAGTATTCATAGCAGGATATTCCGATCGAGAGAACGCCGGCAATCATAAGGATGATGATAAGCGGATCGCCAAACTTCTCAAGGAAGCGTTTCCACAGCGGATCCTTCTCAGGGGGAGTGAGTATGTTCACTCCATGCTTCTGGCGACTTTCCGATACTTCCGCATCGGTCAGGCCGGTGTAATGGGTTGTCTGTGCCATATGGTAGTTATATGTTTAGAATATGTTTTCTATCCTTTCATGACTCTCCGCGGCGATCCCCCTTGCAAGGATGCTTGAGGTGATATAAGTCTCCATAATACTGACAGTTATAAATTTTGTTGATATAGTGGAGTGGAGAATAGTCTACATTGAAACAATTCCGGTAAGGTTTTGTCTTGTAAAGGTAGCATTTTATTTTAATATTGCCAACTGTCGCCCCACTGTTTTATGAAATTTTCCTCGATTGCTCTCCTTATGGTTCCTTCGGCAAGGGGAAGGAGTGGGTGGCCGCTTTCAAGTCGGCTATCTCCCACGGAATAATAATGACGCCGAATAAGCGTAAGTTATAAAGGGGGAGGGGTGGAAGTCATCTTATATGGATTTATAAAATGGATAATATTGACACTGTGACCGCCGTAGGCCTCACCACAGGCTACAAGGTGAAAGGTGGGATACGGAGAGTCACTTCAGACATCAACGGTTCGTTGCGGTCGGGGCAACTCACCTGTCTGCTCGGCCCCAACGGAGCCGGAAAATCAACCCTCCTGAAGACTCTGATCGCTTTTCTCCCTCCGGTGGAGGGGGAGGTGCTTATCATGGGTAAGAACGTCAGTGAATACACCGACGCTGAATTGGCGCGTGTGATAGGAATTGTGCTCACTGAAAGACCGGCTCTGACCAATATGACGGTCGAGGAGCTTGTGGGCCTCGGCCGAAGTCCTTACACCGGCTATTGGGGACGCCTTGGATCAGCCGACATGGATATCGTGGAGAGGTCGATCAAGTTGGTCGGGATTTCCTCTCTTAAAGGGCGCAATGTAGCCACTCTCAGCGACGGNGAGCGACAGAAGGTGATGATAGCAAAGGCTCTCGCCCAGGAGACTCCCGTGATCTTCCTTGACGAACCCACCGCCTTCCTCGACTATCCGAGCAAGATCGAGATGATGCTTCTCCTGCGCCGTCTTGCGCGTGAGGAGGGAAAGACTGTATTCCTGTCAACCCATGATCTTGAAATCGCGCTTCAGATNGCCGATTGTGTCTGGCTGCTTGATAAGGTGCATGGTGTCACGGTCGGAACNCCGAGGCAACTTGCCGACGATGGCTCCCTTGAACGCTATTTCCATTGCGACGGCATGGTCTTTGATGCCGAGGGATGCCGGTTCATGGTCGATCCGGCCGCCGGTGCCCCCTGTTAAAGCCGGTGCGCCCTGTTAGAAAGGTGAGTCCCTGTTAGAAAGGTGAGTCCTTTCAGAAGGGTGCATACCGGCTGTTCTCAAGCCCTTTGACGGCCATGCACTCTGTCTCCACAAGCCACCCCGGACGGCATACCGGAGCCAGTGTGAATGCTTTCGGTATATNAGGGAAGCGGCTCTCCATAATCTCTCTTACAATTCGGAAATCAGCTATATCCCTGAGATATACTATCATGTGGGCAACATCCTCCCACGNGCATCCCCCTTCCCTGAGCAGGACCTCGATATTCTCGATCATTCGCTCGGTCTGGGCTCTCACATCCCCGGGAGCCACAATCTCACCCCTGTTGTCGATGCTCGCTGTGCCGGATATGAACACATGCCTGCGGTCGCCGTAGTCCACAGCTGTTCCCCTCTCGAACGCCACGCCATATTCATACGTTGGGTTGAGGTGGGTCTTCCCGTAGAGGTATTTTATCTGTTCCTGCCTGACACTGAGATCGGCGTANGCNTTGAAAGCCACAAGGGAGGGGGGCGACGGAAGTGTGCCCGCTATACCGGTGGAGGCTATGAAGTGGGTGGCGGGTGTCAGACCCTCTCCGGCGAATACTTCATTTCTCCCTGTCACCACTCCACGGTAGTTGTTGTCGATGTCGCGCACAAAAAACCATGTGCGCAGACAGTTATCTGCCAATGAGCCCCCGGCATCTTTCAGATATCTGCTCAGCCGGTCGAGATATCTCTTCGTCATGCCATGCGGATCTCCCGGCTCTGCATCTGTGTCGTCGCCNACCCATATCCTTCCCCGGCNGTCGCTCCATACCCCCTCTCCATTCTCCTGAAAGGTGGCATCCTCCTGATATATCACAAGTAATACCCCTTTCGTCCCATCAAGCGGCGACTGCCCGATCACAGAACGGGCACATTGATCGGCCGGCGGAAGCAACACTGCCTGATTGGAAGGGTCGCTGAGCATATATCTCTCAAAAACGGGGGTCATCCCTGATTCCTCTCCGATATGTTCTGCCGTCGCNGCGAGTGTCTTGAGCTGGATATCGACGTCGCTCNCATCTCCGGTGAANGTGATGANGGCATGCGCTTCCCTTCTGATGTGAGATAATCCATCCCTCACCGCGCCGGTTTCCTCTCCGAATTGTGCCAGTCTCGCGGTGGCTCCGTTATAGCGTATTTCTGAATACTTCATTCCTTTTCAGTTTTCGGGCTCTACTGTCAGCTTATATCCTGTCGGATAAATCACCTCGCATTTAAAATCTGTCGAGGTCCATTGTTGGGTCACGCGATTGAAGAAGTCNATCTTCCCTTTGTTGCTNTATTTCGTGAAGCTGATTATTCTGGTGATTTTCACGGTCGTATTGGGCGCCACCTCCACCGTGGCGGGCATATCGGCGTCATTTGGCTCATATTTGAAGGGGGTGCCTAATGTCGGGTGGTAGTCATCGTCGTGAAGCCACCATTCATCATGCCAGAACAACGGGAGAGGCATATTTACCTCCGCTCCCTCAGCCCACTTCTCCGTCGGCTCTATCATGGCGGTGGCCGGTATGTCGCGGTAGGGGTAAAGCCACACTCTCTGTGTCTCCGGCGTGTCGTTGCGGTAGATGGTGGTCTGGCTGTATGTGCTGTCGGGCACGATCTGAGGGTTATTGCCGTAATCTACAAATCCCTCTTCCAACCGCGGTCCGGCTCCCACAATAAACGTCACTTTCTTAGTGCGTACCTCCATGTCGGTCGTCGTGGTGTCGCCCTCCGCGTAGAACAGTAGTACGACTACGCGGCACTCTTCTCCGGTGCAGTTGAAATAGCTGTAGAAGTTGAGGTAGCTTCCGTAGATTCTGACGTTGAATTCCCTCCATACATCATAATAATTGATACCGGCCACTTCAGAAATCGGGCTGTCAAGAGGTATAGGGTTGCTGTTTTTATCGAGATATGTGAGATAGAGTGAGTCGCAGGGATTCTGTAACTGCAGGCCGAGAAGGCCATCGGTGTCAATAAGGACTTCGGCATAACCTTCACTACCTTCTACCTTTATCTCTGTTTCATCGGGTAGGGGAGAAGAGTCTACGAAGACATAATCGTTGCATCCTGCGGTAGCTAACAGCAGGACTACGGTAAATATGGTGTGTATGAGGCGCGACATTTTCGGTATATCTATAGGTTCATTCTGAGGGGTGGGGCATTCATTTCGGTCAATGTATTCCCGGCTTCCTCATTTGAATTAACGCGAAAGTAAAGTGGCATATTGTTTGCTCATCCCCCTTGCGCCATTCCGGGAAATCCACCCATACATAGCCTCCGCGCCGTCATCCCCCTATAAGATTAATCAGATTCTAAAAAACAGGCCCGAAAGCTGAATCCAGCTTTCGGGCCTTATAAAAGGTGGGTGGAAGATGGGGCTCGAACCCACGACCTACGGAACCACAATCCGTCGCTCTAACCAACTGAGCTACATCCACCATGTCGCTTCCGAAAGAGATTCCACTAAAGGCTTCGCAAGGTCTCTCCCCGGAAATGCGGTGCAAAGTTAATCATTCTTTCCGACTTATGCAAATTACTCCGTAAAAAGTGTTGAGCAACCACATGAAATTTATCATAAGTGGGGATAATCTCGGATTTTTTATATAATTTTGCGCTTATACTTGTAAAAACTCTGATCTTGATGAAAAAACTCATTACATTGTTGATACTGGTGAGCCTCCTCCCCCCGCTTGCGAGGGGCGCCTTCGACAAGCCCTCCGGATTTTACATAAATATGCTTGACTCTCTGCTCTCCAAGAAGGAGGAGCTGAGCCGGGCCAAAAACGCCCGTATCACTTCGGCCTACAATCTTGCCGGTAAGGCTGTCACCGATCAGGAGAAATATCTCGCCTCTTACCGCCTCTTCGACGAATATGCAACTCTCAANGCCGACTCGGCCCTCAAGTATATAAATCTCGGCATAGAACAGGCCGACCGNACGGGCAATCCCGAATGGAAGATATCGGCTCGAATAGCTAAATCGCAGCTCCTCACAGCCACGGGTCTCCTCAAGGAGGCGGAAAGTGTAATGTCNTNTGTCAACCGTGTGCAGGTGCCCGACCTCCTGCTCCCTGCATATTATGGCCAGATGATATTCCTATACAGTCATCTCGGAAACTATGCCGGGGGCGACAACAATGAATACTATGTAAAGGAGAGGGCCTACAAGGACTCGATAATCAATGTGATTCCTGAAGCTCACCCCGACTATCTATGGTATAAAGGGTGGGATATCCTTGGCTCTGACAAAACCGACCCCTCTCTTATTCCCGCTCTCTTGAAGAAGATGGAGGGCTCGAATCTGAACTCGCGTGAGGATGCCAAGAGCTTCTATATTCTGGCAAAGCTTTTTGAATGGCAGGGTGACCGGGAGAACTTCAAAAAGTATATGACCCTCTCCGCCATATGCGATGTCAAAACCGCTAACGCTGAGATTGCCTCTCTGGAGGATCTCGCGAAAATCGTNTTCGACAATGGGGAGGGGGATATCGACCGTGCTTATTCCTATATAAACTATAGCCTCAACAAGGCTCTTACNTTCCCCAACCGTGTGAGGGCTTTCGGAATCGCCCGTACCCAGGATGAGATCAACAACGCCTATCAGCTNCGTTCACGCCTTCAGGAGCGCCGCATTCACACTTATCTCATTCTCGTGGGATTGCTCGCCGCTGTCCTCCTATGTACCGTNGTGGTGATAATTGTGCAGAACCGTAAGCTGAAACGCCAGGGCGCAAAGCTCGACACCGCCAACAAGGAGCTCAACAGGAATATCGCCGACCTCTCGGAGGCTCAGAAGCAGCTTGCCGAAGCTAACACACGCCTCAAGCAGCTNAACGATGACCTTCAGAAAAAGAATGAGGAGCTCAATGAGGCCAACTATGTAAAGGAGGAGTATATCGGCTATATCTTCACTATCTGCTCCGGTTATATCGGGAAGATGGAGGAGTTCCGACGCAACATTCATGTCAAGGCCGTGGGTAGGAAATACAAGGAGATCGAGCAGGCTACCGAAAGCCACGACACTGTCAAGAAGGAGCTCAAGGATTTCTATAAATCTTTCGATACAGTCTTTCTCCACATCTATCCGAACTTCATCACAGATTTCAACAATCTCCTGCAGCCCGACAAGCAGATCATCCCGAAGGAGGAGGAGCTGCTCAATACGGAGCTGCGCATATATGCCCTTGTGCGCCTCGGCATCACCGACAGCATCAAGATCGCAGAGTTCCTTCATTGCTCCCCGCAGACTGTCTACAACAACCGGTTCAAGGTGAGAGGGAAGGCAAACATTCCCCGCGAGGATTTTGTGGAGGCCGTGCGCACCCTCGGCAAGTTCATGGACCGCCCCTCCTGACCCCTCCCGATCCCCCCTCCCGACGCTTACCAACNCCCTGACAGGCGCTTACTTTTTACTCATTGAGACTATTTGTAAAATGCTGGTTCATAACGAGCCGGCATTTACTTTTACTTACTTTTACCCTTTACCCGGGCATACACCCGCTCCAAAATATATCTAACTTTGCAGTGTGAGAAAAAGACCTCGGAATCTTTTATCATGNTCTCTCGCCATTCATCGCCGGCGGGATTCACAGTGCAGGAATTTTCCATTATAAACTTTAACTGATAACCTCAATGAAAAGAAAGTTGAATCTTTTACCATCAGCTCTGTTACTGCTCATGGTTCTTACAGGCGCTCTGTCGGCATTCGCTGCCGATATCACTGCGTCCGGTACGGTTTTCGACAATTCCGGCGATCCCCTCATAGGGGTGTCGGTAGGTGTGAAGGGTAAGCCGGGTCTCGGCACCGCCACCGATGTCGATGGTGCTTTCAAGATTAATGTCCCCGAAGGCTCCACTCTGGTATTCTCCTATATCGGGTGTGTCACCCGTGAGCTGAAGGCCGCTGCCGGTATGGAAGTGGTGCTTGAGGATGACAGCGCTAATCTTGACGAGGTTGTGGTGATCGGATATGGCGCCGTAAAGCGCAAGGACCTCACCACAGCGGTCTCTACAGTAGGGGAGGAGGCATTGGCCAACCGTCCCATCGTATCTGCCGCTCAGGCCATCCAGGGTAAGGCTCCCGGTGTGGCCGTTCAGCAGCCCACAGGCGCCCCCGGCGGAGGTATGACAGTGAGGGTACGCGGTACTACATCTTTCAACGGCTCCAATGAGCCTCTCTATGTAGTGGACGGTGTCCCTGTCGACAATGTCAACTTCCTATCTCCCGGCGACATCGAGAACATGCAGATTCTCAAGGATGCATCATCGGCCGCTATCTATGGCTCGCGTGGTGCCAACGGCGTCGTGATCATCACCACCAAATCCGGTAAATCAAGCGATGCCAAGATCTCTCTCAACATCCAGGCCGGCTTCACAAATGTGGCTAAGAAGCTCGACGTGCTCAACGCCGCTCAGTACAAGGATCTTATGGATGAGATCGGACTCGTGAAACTCCCCGACGGTCTCACCGACCAGACCGACTGGTTCGACGAGACTTACCGCACGGGCAACACTCAGACCTATCAGCTCTCAATCTCCCAGAGCTCCGAGAAGATCAAATATTACCTCTCCGGCGGCTATCAGCGCGACCGCGGTATCCTCAAGAGCTCTTTCTTCCAGCGTTTCAATTTCCGCTCCAATGTGGAGGGTAAGGTTCGCCCCTGGCTCACCGCTAAGGCCAACATCGTATATTCCGATTATTCCTCCAACGGCGGTGGCGCGATGGGTACTGTCGGCAACCGTGGCGGTGTAATCCTCGCTGTGGTCAACACCCCCACATATGCTCCTGTATGGGATCCCGAGAATCCTGACCGTTTCTACAACAACTTCTACGGCCTCAACATGCAGAGCCCTCTTGAGAACGAGGCCCGCCAGCAGGCCAACCGCAACCGTGAGAACCGTCTGATCGCTTCAGGCGAGGCCCTCTTCAATATCTACAAAGGCCTTACATTCTCCAGCAAGTTCACAATGGACCGCCGTCAGGGTTGGAACACATCTTTCCTTGATCCCGAACTCACTACCTGGGGCCGCGAGCAGGGTGGCACTGCTTACGACGGACGAAGCTATAACACTGTCCTCACCTGGGACAACGTCGTGAACTACGACCTCACTTTCGGCAAGAACTCTCTCGGCATCATGGCCGCTACCTCCTGGACCGACTCCAACTACTCCAACAACTGGATCAACGGTCAGTACTACCGCAACGGATCTATCCAGACCCTCAACGCTGCAAATAAGATCAGCTGGGACGGCACCGGTTCGGGTGGTTCCACATGGGGTATCATGTCTTACCTCGGACGTGTGTCATACAATTTCGACTCCAAATATATCGTTTCGGCCAACCTCCGTTACGACGGCTCGTCAAAACTACATCCCGACCANCGTTGGAAGGCTTTCCCCTCTGTATCGGCTGCATGGCGNCTCTCTCAGGAGGAATGGCTCAAGGATATCAACTGGATCTANGAGCTCAAGCTACGCGCAGGCTGGGGTAAGACCGGCAACCAGGATGGTGTAGGCGACTACGCTTATCTCCAGCGCTACAACATCAACCGCCTCCCTTGGTTTGAGGATGGCAACGCTACAGCTGTCCCCACTATCTCTCAGGCAAACCTCCGCACNCGCGACCTNACTTGGGANACTACCACNCAGACCGGTATCGGCGTTGACTTCGCTGTCCTCAACAATCGCCTCGAACTGAGCGCCGACGTCTATTACAAGAAGACTTCCGACATGCTTATGTGGGTATCCCTCCCCTCCGGCGCGGCCGCTGCAAGCTCTATCCAGCGCAACGAGGGTGAGATGACCAACAAGGGTTTCGAGTTCGGTATCACCTCCCACAACTTTATCGGTGAATTCACCTGGACCACAAACCTCAATATGTCGTTCAACCGCAACAAACTCACCAACCTCGAGCTTCAGAAGGTTTACCTCGATGCCAAGACAAGTGAGACTGTCAACGAGGCNGTGGTTCGCAACGAGCCTGGTCGCGCTCTTGGTGGATTCTACGGATATATCGCCAATGGTGTGGATCCCGAGACCGGCCTCATGGTATATGAGGATCTCAACAACGACGGACGCATCTCATCTTCCGACCGTACATATATCGGCGACCCCAACCCCGACTTCACTTTCGGTATGACAAATACTTTCTCCTACAAGGGCTTCAACCTAAGCATCTTCCTCCAGGGCTCTTACGGCAACGATATCTTCAATGCTTCGCGTATGGAGACTGAGGGTATGTACGACGGTAAGAACCAGACTACAGAGGTGCTCCGCCGCTGGAGAATCCCGGGTCAGATCACCGATATGCCGAAAGCCAACTGGAATATGCGCAACTCCACATATTTCGTAGAGGATGGCAGCTACCTCCGCATCAAGGATATCTCCCTCTCTTACGACATCGAGGGGAAATGGATGCACAAGCTCGGCATCACCCGTATCCAGCCCTATTTCACCGCCTCCAATCTCGTGACTTTCACAAAGTATTCCGGAATGGACCCCGAGGTCAACCAGTGGGGTAACAGTGGTGCCGTGCAGGGTATCGACTGGGGCACATACCCCCACTGCAAGAGTTATGTATTCGGACTCAATATCGACTTCTAACAAATGAAATCAATTATGAAACTCAATTATATTATTCCCGCTTTCCTCGGATGCTCCCTGGCCCTCACATCTTGCGGCCTCGACTATGAGCCTGTAAGCGACTATTCCGACATCACGGAAGGTATGATCGACAATGCTGAGGATGAAATTGTCTATCAGAACCGTGCCGACGCCGAGAGCGCTCTCACCGCGCTTTACGAGGACCTCAGAGGCAACCAGAACTACCTCCAGCTCGACTACCTCCTCATCGGCGATGTCCACAGCGACAATGCATATGCCGGAACCACCGGCTCCGAGGTGGTGGATCCCGCCACCAACGACCTGAACGGTACGACTCTCTGTGTCAACCGCGACTGGAACGCCCTCATGAATCTCGCGGCTCACTGCACCAAATTCATAGTCGGTGTGGCCTCTGTGGCCGACAACAGTCTCTCCGAAGCGGAGATCAACACCATGCGTGCCCAGGCCGAGATAATGCGTGCTTTCATCTGGTTCCGTTGTGTGCGCATGTGGGGCAACATACCTATCGTCACCACTATCCCCAAGGATATCACCTCCGAGAATATCGGCGAGTCGTATGTGAGCTATTTCCCTGCCCAGAACACTGAGGCCGAGGCTTATGAGTATATACTCCGTGATCTTGAGGATGCCTATAAGTATGCTCCGGAGGGGAATGGCGACAAGACACGTCTCAGCAAGGATGTGGCCCGCGCTATGCTCGCCAAGGTATATGTGGAACGCCCCGTATGCGACTACGACAAGGTGATCCGCTATGTAGATGAGCTCACCGAGCGCGGCTATGCCCTCTGNCCTGAATATGGCGATCTCTTCAACATCGACGGTGCCGTAAAGGATGGTTTCACTGCCACNCCGCTCTATACCAACTCTGTAGAGTCGATCCTTGAGATACACTATCCCGTAGGCTCGGGCAACTGGGCTTCATGGATGTATGGCCGATGCCTCGAGGATTGGGACAACTCCTTCTCATGGGCTAAATGGATCACACCCTCACGCGACCTCCTGAACGCTTTCGACAAAGTGGGAGATACTAAACGNAAGGAGCAGACCGTTGTATATTACGAATGTGCTTGGAGCAACTATTATCCTTCCGACAACTATGCATTCATGTATAAGGTGCGCTCCGGATACAGCAATGTTTTCTTCCTGCGTTACGACGATGTTCTCCTCCTCAAGGCTGANGCCCTGCTGAAAAAGGAGACTCCCGACCTTGAAGGGGCGGCNGCTATCATCAATCAGATACGTAANAGAGCCGGTGTGGCTCTCCTATCTTCCGCAGAGAAGAGCAACCGCGAGAATCTCCTCAAAGCTTATGTCAACGAGCGTCGTCTCGAACTCGCATGCGAGGGTGAGCGCTGGTACGACCTTGTCCGCCTCGAAATTCTCGAGGAGACCATGGCTGCCGCTCAGCGCAATGACCCCGGTCGCCTTCCGATAGCCGTGCCTTATACCAAGAACTCATACCTGCTCCCTATTCCGCAGGACGTGCTTGATGTCAACCCTAACGTGGTTCAGAACCCC
>JAAVDU010000051.1 GCA_014801605.1 Bacteroides sp. | reverse complement strand
TCAAGATTGATATTGACAAGAACGAGCAGCTTGCCGCATCCTATAATGTGCGGTCAGTGCCTACATTGATGGTTTTCAAGAACGGCAATCTCGAATGGAGAGCTTCAGGTGTGCAACCCGCAGCTACTCTTGAGCAAGTATTGCAGCAGTATTATTGATACAGTATTATTGGTAAAAGCATATTTGCCAACCGAATCAAGATGCGGATGTCGGCCCAACGGGTGAGACATCTGCATTTTTTTATAGCGGTAAGCCTTATGTTAAACCTCCGATGCCGAGGGGTGTCTAATCAAAAAATTATGAATGAAAAATGAAAGCAATCTCAACATATATCTCACTGCTTGTGGTGGGCATCATCGGATTGTTCGGAAGTGCCCTCTCATCTTCGGCAGCCTCATTTCAGGATGAAAGTCTGAACTACGTAATATCGTATAAATGGGGACTAATACATAAGGATGCGGGAGAAGCCACTCTTAAACTAAGAAATAAGGGTGACCGGTATGTGCTTACACTCACGGGAAAGACAAAGCCATGGGCCGATAAGTTCTTTCAAGTGAGAGACACCTTGGTAGGCAATGTACTGAAAGAGGGTTTCAAGCCGCTCTCATATACCAAGATAGCACATGAAGACGGCAGCTACAGCCGCGACGATATCACCTATTCCTATTCCGGGGCGAATGTCTCCGGCCACAGCAAGAAATATCGGCTTAATAAGAAAGGTGTGAAACGTGAATCGCAGCAGGAGCTCTCCGCTACAGGCGCCACATTTGACATGCTCAGCGTTTTCTACTTTCTGCGTACAATAAATTATGAGGAGCTGACATCGGGGAAACCGATAGAAGCCTCCATATTCTCAGGGTCGAAAGTGGAAACTCTTACCATACGCTATGTGGGTAAAGAGAATCTCAAACTCCGCAACAAGTCGGAGAGGGAGGCTTATCATATAAAATTCCGGTTTACATCCGAGGGGCAGAAGAAATCGAGCGACGACCTTGATGCATGGATCTCGACCGATTCGAGCCATATACCTCTTCAGATAGTCGGTTCGCTCCCGGTAGGACAAGTGAAATGTTACTACATGCCATAAGATACATAATGTAAAATGCTCCCCGATTTCCGGGGAGTATTTTTCATTATGAGGAGAAAAGCAAATATTATCTAAGGAAAGGATTGGAGGCTTTCTCTTCGGCTATAGTGGTGGCAGGACCATGACCGGGGTAGACCACAGTATTGCCAGGCAGACTCAGCAACCTTGATTTGATACTGTCGAGCAACTGTTGATGATTACCCCCGGGGAGATCGGTGCGGCCAATGCTCCCTTTAAACAAAGCATCACCGGCGATAAGGAATCCGTCGGCCTCATCGTAAAGGGCTATGCTCCCCTGTGAATGACCCGGGACAGCGATCACTTTAAGAGAACCCGACCCGATAGTGATGATATCACCGTCATTAAGATATTCCGTAATCTCCACCCCTTTGAACTTTTCATTAATGCCAAACATCTGAGCCTGTTGCTGCATTCTCTCTCCGATAGGCTCGTCGGCTTTGGAAGCAAGCACCGGGACATTATAATTCTCCTTGAGATAGGCATTCCCCACGGCGTGGTCCAGATGGAGATGGGTGTTGATGATATTCGTAAGCTTAAGATTGTTGCGGGCGATGAAGTCATCCATCGCTTTTTCCTCCTTCGGACCGAGCATGCCGGGGTCGACCACAGCGCAACAGGATGTAGAGGGATCATATACAACATAAGTATTTATCCCAAACAGATAAAATTGAAAGATTGCGATTTTCATATTATTTCAGATTGAGGGTTTTCAGATATAATGAGCCGTGTGGCAGGTCATACGGTGGTATAGACGATTTTCTTTGTTTCGAAGAAGGACTCGTCGAAATAATTGTCGATATTCACCGTTTCGGTGCGTGAAGATAGGGGAGCGGTCTCGGCATGAAGGTCGCCACCCTTAAGGGCTATCACTCCATTGGGGATAGCATTCCGCTGTTTCCGGCTAATGTTTTTCTTAGCGAGATTGACAAGTTCAGGCTGCGGCATCACAGCACGGCTGACAACAAAGTCGAACTGCTCATGACACTCTCCTGAATCGCCATGCTGGAAAGAGACATTCTCAAGACCGATAGCCTCCGCTATCTCACGGGCCACCTTTATCTTTTTCCCGATACGGTCGATGAGATGGAAATGGACTTCCGGGAAGAGCACGGCGAGCGGGAGTCCGGGGAGTCCGCCACCAGTGCCGAAATCCATCACTGTAGTACCGGGAGTGAAAGTTATGAATTTGGCAATCGCGAGAGAGTGAAGGAGGTGGTTTATCTCCAGATTTGCTATATCCTTACGAGAAATGACGTTGATCTTCTCGTTCCATTCGGGATATAGAGAGGTCATAGCCGAAAGCTGTTGCTTCTGACGGTCGGAGAGATTCGGAAAATATTTAATGATATGGTCAATCATAAGAAAATTGTTAGTCGGTCTCCCGAGGGGGGAGATGCTGATTAAACAACAAAGTTAATAATAAAAACAAGATAACGGAAATTGTGGTTAAAATTTTTAGAAAAATTTGGAGAGTATGTCTGAAATTAGTAATTTCGCGAAATATAGCGCGAATCAACCGATCCGCGGCAATCAAAACAGAACAAAAAGATAATGGAATTAGAAGGAAAGATTATACAAGAGCTTCCGATGCAGTCAGGCACTTCGAAGGCCGGCAATCCGTGGAAGAAGAGAGAATGGGTGCTTGAGACATTCGGCTCCTATCCCCGCAAAGTAAAATTCCATGTGTTCGGCGACCGCGCCGACAGCATGCGTATAGAGCCGGGAAAGAACTATTCACTGTCGTTCGACCTTGAGAGCCGCGAATTCAACGGCCGATGGTATACCGACGTAAGTGTATATGCGGCAAGGGAACTTCAGCCGGAGGGGGCACCTTCATATGCACCCGGCTATGGCGGTGAGCCCAATATGGGATATGGTCAGCCCCAGGGAGGTTTCAATCCCGGTGGGGCTCCCGGTTTCGGAGCGCCCTCAGTAGGAGGTCCTGCGGCTCCTAATTTCACTGCACCTGCGGGGGGCGACGAGGATCTCCCTTTCTGACCGACGACGTCCCCTTCTGACGGCGACGTCGTAAAAGAAAACAGGAAAGATGCGGTGTCGCGGACAACCTCCGAACGACACCGCATCGCATATTGACTGCGCTGAAATTGATGACAAAAGAATATTTTAACTGTGTATTATATAATTTATACAACTTTTTAGATTGATTTCTTGCCTATTTTCTCTAAAATTACTAACTTTGTAGTCTATTAAAAGAAGGTCAGCAAAGGCGACCTCTTAAAGTTCGATTTTCCGTAATCGAACAATAATATTTTTATAAGAATGAAGGCTATGCAAAAAGTCAAGCGACAAGATCGCGACAGTATAGGTCTCTTAATGGAGACAAGCTGGGAAGTTTGTAATAAAATAGGTGGAATATATACTGTTTTATCAACGAAAGCCCGCGTACTTCAGGAAAAATACGACGACCGTCTTGTATTTATCGGTCCCGATGTATGGACAGAAGATACACCCTCACCATATTTTAAGGAAAACAAGGGATTGCTGAAATCATTCAGCANCACGANCNACCTCCCATTCGGCATCACAGTCCGGACGGGGCNTTGGGATATTCCCGGATCGCCNCAGGTGGTGCTTGTGAAANTTGAAGGTGTCTATGGTGAACTGAACGGGATATTCGGCAAGATGTGGGAGCTCTATGGCGTNGATTCGATGCACGCTTACGGCGACTACCACGAGGGATGTGCTTTNGCCGTGGCCACTGCTGTAGTGATGAAGGCTCTGGCCGCCCATATGGGGGTGGATGAGTCGGAAATCATGAGCCATTTCAATGAATGGACCACAGCAATGGGGCTCCTCTATCTTAAGATGATAGCGCCCGAAGCGCGCACGGTTTTCACNACACATGCCACAAGCATAGGGCGCAGTATCTGCGGCAACGGTAAACCACTCTATGACTATTTTCATGGCTACAACGGCGACCAGATGGCCCGTGAGCTCAATATGGAGGCGAAGCACTCGCTTGAGAAAACCGCTGCCCATCAGGCCGACTGCTTTACAGCAGTAAGCGATGTTACGGCCGACGAGTGTGAGCAGTTGCTTGATATACGTCCGCAGGTAGTGACTCCCAANGGATTTGAACCTGATTTTGTGCCCGGATCGGCAGAATATGCCAAGTTGCGCAAAAATGGACGTGCAAAGCTTCTTGAGATTGCCTCGATACTGAAGGGNAAGNAATTCAACGAGGAGACCGTGATAATTGCAACCTCGGGAAGAAATGAATACCGCAACAAGGGACTTGACCTCTTCCTTGATTCCCTCGTTAAGCTTGAGGAGTGTGGTTGCACACGTCANTATCTCGCGCTTGTGCTGGTGCCGGCNTGGGTGAAGCAACCCTCATGTAAATTCAATCCNACAGCGGAATGTNAAGAGGGGAGATGTGANGCTCCCGACTACATGACCCATCGCCTTAACAATGAGGACTACGACAGCATAACATGCCGCATCCGCAACCTCGAGGCNGAGGGTAGATTGAAAGGTAACGTCGATGTAGTGTTCGTGCCTTGNTATCTNGACGGTAAAGACGGCATAGTCAATATCTCATATTATGATATCCTCCCTGCGATAGATATCACAGTGTTCCCCTCATATTACGAACCGTGGGGCTACACACCGCTTGAGAGTGTGGCATTCGGAGTGCCGACTGTCACTACCGACAAGAGCGGCTTCGGNCAGTGGATATTGTCGAACTTCGTCAACTCCCTTCTNTCCTGTGGAGTGAAGGTTGTAGGACGCACCGACTCNAACTATCAGGAGGCNGCTTCCGANATAGCNCGTCAGCTCAACAAGTATGGCNGCATGAGCGCTACNGAGAAGAGCGACGTAGAGAAGGCAGCCACCGCCACATCACAAAAAGCCGATTGGAAGTTCTTTATCAAAGCCTACGACAAAGCATTCGAGGTGGCGACAGAACGAAGAGATGAAAGAATAAAATAATTAACTAAATAAATCATTCACAAATAATCAATGAAACTTCAGGTAAGTAACACAAATGAGCCAGTATGGCGCAACCTCACCGTAAGCTCGAATCTTCCCAAGGAGCTCAAACCGCTTGAGGAGCTTTCGAAAAACCTTTGGTGGGTATGGAACAGCGAGGGTAAGAACCTTTTCCGCGATCTTGACCACGATCTCTGGCGCAAGGTAGGAGAGAATCCTGTCATGCTTCTTCAGCAGATCGGCTCAGAGCGTCTTCAGGAAGTGATGAACGATAAGGATATGATGAANCGCATCAACGACACTTATGCCATGTTCAAGGATTATATGGCAAAGCCGATGCGCAACGATATCCCCTCAGTAGCCTACTTCTCCATGGAGTATGGTCTCTGCAACTGTCTCAAAATTTATTCCGGCGGCCTCGGNGTGCTTGCCGGCGACTATATCAAGCAGGCATCCGACAGCTGTGTGCCCATGACCGCAGTCGGCTTCCTCTACCGTTACGGTTATTTCGCNCAGTCGCTCTCTATGGACGGCCAGCAGATAGCCAACTATGAGCCCCAGAACTTCGACCAGCTCCCCATCGAGGCAGTGCTCGGTGAGGATGGNCAGCCGATGATTCTTGAGGTNCCTTATCCCGGCCGTATCATCTACTGCNATGTATGGCGCGTGAATGTAGGGCGTATGAACCTCTATCTTCTCGACACAGACTTCGAGATGAACTCAGAGTATGACCGCCCCATCACCCACAAGCTNTATGGCGGCGACTGGGANAACCGTATNAAGCAGGANTATCTGCTNGGCATCGGCGGTATCTACATGCTCAACCGTCTCGGCATCCACACAGATATCTATCATGCCAACGAGGGCCACGCCGCTCTTCTGAACCTGCAGCGTCTTGTAGACTATGTGCAGAAGGATGGTCTTTCGTTCAATGTAGCCCTTGAGGTGGTACGTGCTTCCTCACTCTACACAGTACACACTCCGGTGCCTGCAGGTCATGACTACTTCGATGAGGGTCTGGCCGGGAAGTATCTCGGTGAATATCCCGCGAAGCTCGGCATCTCATGGCAGGATCTCATGAATATGGGCCGCGAGAATCCCGACACCAACGAGCGCTTCTCGATGAGCGTATTCGCCCTCAACACCTGTCAGGAAGCCAACGGCGTAAGCTGGCTCCACGGAGAGGTATCGAAGAAGATGTTTGCCGGTGTATGGAAAGGCTACGGACCGGAGGAGAGCCATGTGAAGTATGTCACCAACGGCGTGCATATGCCCACATGGGCCGCTTCCGAGTGGAAGGCCTTCTATGGCAAATATCTCGGCGAGAAGATGTTTGAAGACCAGAGCAACCCCGAAGAGTGGAAGGGTATCTTCGATGTGCCTGAGGAGGAGATCTGGAACATGCGAATGACGATGAAGAATAAGTTCATCAACTTCGTGAAGAAAGACTTCAAGGAGAAATGGCTCAAGAATCAGGGCGATCCGGGTGCTGTGGTCAACATCCTCGAGCGTATCAACCCGAATGCCCTCATCATCGGTTTCGCACGTCGTTTCGCAACTTACAAGCGTGCACACCTTCTCTTCACCGATCTTGACCGTCTTGCAAAGATTGTCAACAATGAGAAATTCCCTGTACAGTTCATCTTCTCCGGCAAGGCACACCCCGCCGACGGAGCAGGTCAGGGTCTGATCAAACGTATCATCGAGATCTCCAAGATGCCGCAGTTCCTCGGCAAGATCATCTTCCTTGAGGACTACAACATGATTGTCGCCAAGCGTCTTGTGACCGGAGTCGATATCTGGCTGAATACACCTACCCGTCCTCTCGAGGCTTCCGGTACATCCGGTGAGAAGGCAGAGATGAACGGTGTGCTCAACTTCTCAGTGCTCGACGGATGGTGGTATGAGGGTTACAAGTTTGACGAGATGGCCGGCTGGGCACTCACCGACAAGCGTACCTTCACCGATCAGTCACAGCAGGACCGTCTCGATGCAGCAACTATCTACTCAATGCTGGAGAACGAGATCGTTCCGATGTATTACAACACCAACTCGAAGGGTTACAGCCCCGAGTGGATCGACAGAATCAAACGTTCGATCGGCCATATCGCTCCTCACTTCACTATGAAGCGTCAGCTTGACGATTACATTTTCCGTCTTTACGAGCCCGAGGCAAAACGTGCCGCAGAGCTTAAGAAGAACGACTATGCTAAGGCCAAGGAGATCGTAGCATGGAAAGAGGAGGTAGCTTCCAAGTGGAATGAAGTTGAGGTGCTCAGCGTTGACATCAACGATGGAACCAACGGCACAGCAGCAGTGCGCACCGGCAATCCTATCGACATCAAGTGTGTGATAGATACCAAGGGGCTTGGTGATTCACTCGGCGTTGAGGTAGTTAAATACCGTGACCATGACGGTCAGAGCGCGTTTGCAGGCACTGAGGAGCTCAACGTAGTGAATAAGGATGGCAACATCTATACATATGAACTGAAGAGCAAGGTTACCGATGCCGGTATCTTCCGCTACTCACTCCGTATGTATCCCAAGAATGCTGAACTTCCTCACCGTCAGGACTTCGCTTACACACGCTGGTTCTGATAGGATAGGAATTAGAAATAAGAAGATTTATTCTGTAACAGGGAGCTGAATTCCTGACAGAATACACATAATAGGAAATCCCGCATACCAACCACATGGTATGCAGGATTTCCTATTATGTGTATTCGTATCTATGCTTGTTTTGCGTAAATTTAGATGCATTAGATTTTTTTGACGAGGTATGGCAAAAAATATAAGGGGGCACCACAAGGATGCCCCCGAAGGTAGTTAGTGATTGGTAAGGATCAAGTGTTAGGGATTTTCAAGTCAGTATGATAAAATTTTATCAGTCTTCTACCTGAGTTGCAGCGTAATCCTTGAGAAGCTTATCCTGAACGTCGCCGGGCACGAGCTCATAACTTGCAAAGTTCATNGTGAAAGAGCTTCGGCCACCTGTAATGGAGCTCAGCGAGGTGGAGTAAGACGACATCTCTTTGAGAGGCACTTTAGCGTTAAGCTTCTCAATACCGTTGTCGCTCTCCATACCCATGATGATGGCACGGCGTCCCTGAAGGTCNCTCATCACATCACCCATGGTGTCGCCGGGGGTNAGTACCTCTACATCATANACAGGCTCGAGAATCTTCGGATTGGCGTTCTTGAANGCCTGAGAGAATGCGTTTCGGCCGGCGAGACGGAAGGAGATCTCGTTGGAGTCGACCGGATGCATCTTTCCGTCGTAGATCATTACTCTCACATCACGGGCGTAAGAACCGGTGAGCGGTCCCTGCTCCATNCGGTCCATAAGACCNTTCACNATNGCCGGAATGAAGCGGGCATCGATAGCACCACCNACGATGCAGTTGTANACNACGAGTTTGCCACCCCATTCAAGAGGNATCTCCTGTTTGTCGCGGACGTTGAGTTTGAATTCCTGGTTGNCGAACTTATATGTATCCGGTTCGGGCATNCCCTCTGTGTAGGGTTCGATAATGAGATGNACCTCACCGAACTGACCGGAGCCGCCGGACTGTTTCTTATGACGATAGTCGGCACGAGCCGCCTTGGTGATAGTCTCACGATAAGGAATCTTCGGTTCGAAGAACTCGATAGGAAGCTTCTCATTATTCTCNATTCTCCATTTCAGAGTGCGGAGGTGGAATTCACCCTGACCCTTTACGAGAGTCTGCTTCAGCTCCTTGCTCTGCTCCACAACCCATGTGGGNTCTTCCGTGTGCATACGGTTGAGGATACCCATGAGTTTCTCAGAGTCGCTTTCATTGAGNGGACGAATNGCACGGATAAACTTAGGTTGCGGNTATTTGATGAAATCGAACTGGTATTCGCATCCCTTTGCGTCGAGAGTGTTGCCTGTGCGNACATCCTTGAGCTTCACAGCGGCGCCTATGTCGCCCGCCTCAAGCTTTTCGATAGGGGTACGCATCTGACCGCAAACNGTAAATATCTGTGCGAGACGCTCCTTGCTNCCGCGNGATACGTTNTCGAGGTCATCGCCGGCCTTCAGAGTGCCGCTCATAACCTTGAAGTAAGANACCTCACCGATATGAGGCTCTACGGAGGTCTTGAACACGAACACCGAGAGGGGACCGTTGGAATCGGGAGCTACCGGCTCTCCGTTAACAGTCTCGGGATCGGGCATATCCGAAACGAAAGGACANACGTTTCCGAGGAACTCCATCATACGGCGAACAGCCATATCTTTCTGGGCACTGACGATGAACACAGGATAGATGTCGCGTTTGATCATNCCCTTACGGATACCTTCGCGCATCTCATCCTCCGTGAGATGACCCTCTTCNAAGTATTTGTCCATGAGACCCTCATCGTTTTCGGCGGCAGCCTCTACGAGGGCGTTATGAAGCTCNTTNGCTCTCTCCATCTGGTCGGCCGGGATGTCGGAGATGGTAGGCACGCCACCATCGGGACCCCACTCGTATTTCTTCATCAGGAGCACATCGATCATGGCATTGAAGCCCGGACCGCACTGGAGNGGATACTGCACGACAGTCACTTTGGGACCGAAATGCTCGCGCAACTGCTCTACGACATTGTCGTAGTCGGCTTTTTCGCCGTCGATCTGGTTGAGAGCGAACACTACGGGTTTCTTAAGTCTTGCAGTAGTGCGGAAGATATTCTGGGTGCCTACTTCCACACCATAGTTGGAATCTATCACGATGACACCGGTGTCGCAAACGCCAAGCGCAGTGTAGGAGTTGCCTACGAAGTCGTCAGCTCCCGGGCAGTCAATCACGTTGAGTTTCTTGCCGTTGAATTCGGCATTGAACACTGTGGAGAATACAGAATAGCCATATTCCTTTTCAACCGGGAAATAGTCGGAGACNGTGTTGCCTGAAGCGACGTTGCCACGACGTTTTATAACTCCACACTCGAAGAGCATAGACTCCGCAAGTGTGGTTTTTCCCGAGCCCTTCGATCCGATCAGGGCAATGTTTTTGATCTGGTTGGTCTGATAAATCTTCATTCTGTATAAGATTTTTAGGTGATTTCACTGATGCTGTCCTTTCCTCCCATACATTGGAAAAAATGAGCGGGAGGATGCCTTTTGGCTGAAAAGCGTTGCAATTTAGTAAAAATAATTTATCCGTTAAAAAAAAATGATATGTTAAAAAACATAGTTATAAAATAATTGATTATATTTGCATCATAAAGAGAACTTTGCCGACCNNTCCGGCACATATATAAACTTCATAGAATCAATATGGAAAAGTCAGGAATATATATTCATATCCCTTTCTGTGCAGGCAAGTGCGTGTACTGCGATTTTTTCAGTGCCGGTGTGAGTCAGGCCGACTGGCCCCGTTATGTGAGGGCTCTGCTCAACGAACTTGAGGAGCGCAAGAATGAGTTGCGGGGAGATCTTTCCACATTATATATAGGAGGGGGAACTCCCTCTTTGATGGATGGCGAAGCCTTTGCAGAAATGGCTGAGGGGATAAGAAGAATAACCGAAAAGCGGGATCCTTGGGAGGAATTTACTATAGAGGTGAATCCGGAAGATGTCAATGAAGCCAGATGCATAGAATGGAGATTGTGCGGAGTAAACAGAATCAGCATGGGGGTTCAGTCGTTTGTCGACAGTGAGCTTCGGAGTGTAAGACGTCGCCACGATTCCAGGAAAGCTATAGCTGCCGCGAAATTACTCAGGAAGCNTTTCGATAATATAAGCCTNGATCTTATCTTCGGATTGCCGGGACAGACCATCGAGAGCTGGAAAGAGAGTGTGGAGACGGCNNTGTCNCTTAATCCAGATCATATCTCCGCGTATTCCATGATGCTTGAGNCGGGNACCCCTCTGACTGTGCTTGCNGAGNAGGGGAGGGTGGTGCTCCCGGATGAGAATACGAATGTGGAAATGTTCCGTTATCTGACAGANCATCTTTCAAAGCGGGGATATGTGCAATATGAGATTTCAAACTATGCGCGCNTCNGCTTTGAATCGANGCATAACCGAAGATACTGGCTTGGAAACCCATATATAGGACTCGGTCCCGGNGCACATTCATACGATGGAGAGAGGATACGGCGNAGTAATCCTACACAACTGAGAGAGTACTTGGAGCGCTTCGNCACAAGCAACANCAGNCGGGATGGCGAAACANCTCCTTTTTATANAGAGGAGGNGTTGACGGATGATGAATTGATTGAGGAGCGAATCATGCTGGCCATGCGCACGAGAGAGGGGCTTGACATGAAGGCCTTCAGCGAGCGATTCGGTGAAGAGGCAGGGAGAGCGGTCATGCAAAGTTCCATCACCTTGGCAAAGCAGAAGCTCGTGGAGAACAATAATGGCCATGTGCGACTTACTCCGGAGGGTGTTATGCTGTCAGATGATGTGATACTTCGGCTTGTGCCTTAAGGCCGGAAGCCAGTAGCGTCAGTCATTCCGTGGCGTTATGAACGAAATTTGAGAAAAAATAACAATTAAATTTGCAATATTGAGGAAAAAGTAATAATTTTGCAGTCAATAAAAGGGCCTCGGGTCCGGTTTATAAAAAACGATTGATATATGTCTGAAACGAATAGACTATATTTCACAAAAATGCAGGGAGCGGGCAACGATTACATATACATCGATGCCCTTGGAACTCCCACCTCAATTGACTTAAGCAAGATAGACCTACCGGATCTATCAAGAAAAATAAGCGACAGACATTTCGGCGTTGGCAGTGACGGGTTGATAGCGATTCTTCCCTCTGCCGACGCCGATTTTCGTATGAGGATGTTCAATNCTGATGGNTCGGAGGCACAGATGTGTGGCAACGGGTCGCGNTGTGTNGCACGCTATCTCTATGACAACGGCTTCACATCAAAGACCACCTTCACACTCGAGACCCTTGCAGGGATAAAGACATTGCATCTCAATCTGAAGGATGGGGAGGTTGAAAGCGTGACGGTAGATATGGGAAGAGCCNGTCTGAAGAGAGGTGAAATTCCTGTGGNAGGCGATTCTGAATCTGAAATGATAGCAGAGGAGGTGAGGGTGGACGACCGCATCTTCAAGATAACTGCAGTTGGGATGGGGAATCCACATGGGGTNATATTCGTTGAGAAGATNGACGACCGACACATTCANCANTACGGCAAACTGCTTGAGACGCATCCGATATGGCCCGAGAGAGCCAATATCGAGTTTGTAGAGGTGANNGACCGCACACATCTTGTAATGAGGGTTTGGGAAAGAGGTTCGGGAGAGACTTTGGCNTGTGGCACCGGGACATGCGCCACTGTCGTGGCAGNNTGTCTGCTCGGACTGTGCGAGGATGAGGTGGAAGTGCGTCTTCTCGGGGGTGTCCTGAAAATACGGTTTGACCGGGCATCGGGGCATGTATTTATGACCGGTGAGGCTAAAACGGTGGCTAAAGGTATATATTTCAATTCAACAGCAGATTAAATACTCCAATGATAAAGGTCAACAACAATTTCAGTGCTTTGCCTGAATCNTATCTCTTTTCAGAGGTAGGAAGAAGGATAAGAAGCTTCAAAGAACTACATCCTGAATCGGATCTGGTGAGAATGGATATCGGTGATGTCACCAAACCATTGTTNCCATCGGTGATATCCTCTATGAAAGAGGCGGTAGCCGAACTGGCTGATGCAACTACCTTCAAGGGCTACGGCCCGGAGCAGGGTTATCTTTTCCTGCGTGAACTNATAGCNGACCATGATTACAGGNAACGGGGNATTGAGATATCNGCCGACGATATCTTTATCAGTGACGGNGCTAAAAGTGATCTTGGCAATCTTGGTGATATCTTTTCCAAGGATTGTAAAGTGGCAGTCATGAACCCATCGTATCCGGTGTATGTGGATGATAATGTGATTGACGGGAGAGGAGGAAGTCTTCATGACGGCATCTGGAGTGGATTCTGTTATCTTGACTGTGATCCTGACAACGGATTTCTTCCCCGACTTCCGGAGGAGCATGTGGACCTTATCTATCTCTGCTTCCCAAATAATCCTACGGGAGTGGCTGTTTCAAGGAGAGAGCTTGAGAAATGGGTGGAATATGCGCGTAGGGAGGGTAGTCTGATTATCTACGACTCGGCTTATGAGGCATTTGTACGAGGAGAGGATATCGTGCGTTCCATATATGAGATACCGGGAGCTAAAGAGGTGGCACTTGAGGTGAGGAGCTTCTCAAAGACAGCCGGCTTCACCGGACTGCGTTGCGGATATACGGTAGTGCCGGAGGAGTTGAAAGGTGTATACTCGAATGGTGAAGAGGTATCCCTTAAGAAGCTTTGGAACCGGCGACAGACCACAAAGTTCAACGGAGCGTCATATGTATCNCAGAAAGCAGCCTCCGGTATATATACNGAGGAGGGGAGACGGGAAGTAAGGGAAGCGATAGANGGATATCTTGCAAACGCCGCNTTGATAAGAGATNCGTTTGAAGAGATNGGGTTCAAGGCCTTTGGNGGNAAGAANTCACCATATGTGTGGGTGTCGGCAGGAAACGGNCTCGGNTCGTGGGAACTTTTCGACNTATTTCTTAACGACTACGGATTCTCCACTACCCCNGGGNGTGGGTTCGGCACNAAAGGGGAGGGGTATGTACGGCTTACCGGCTTCAACAGCAGGGAGAATACGGAGAAAGCGATGGGTCGTCTGAAATCATGGCTCAGATGATGTGGGTTANAAAAAGAAAAAATACAGTCTTAATATAAATTGTGTCAAACTATGTCTGACTTAAGATTTAAAAGTGTTGAGGAAGCNTCTTCACGTAAAGCCGTGAAGGTNGAGATTCCCAAGGAGAGAGTGGATAAATATTATGCGGAGAAGGTGTTCAACCGCCAGAAGATGTTTGAATATCTTCCGCGAACCACCTANGAGGCATTGGTTGATGCCATCGACAACAAGAAGCCGCTNAGCCGCGAGATAGCNGACAGTGTNGCCGAGGGTATGCGTCGCTGGGCTGTGGANCAGGGTGCAAGGCATTACACACACTGGTTCCAGCCTATGACCGGAGGCACAGCCGAGAAACATGATGCCTTCATCGAGCATGACGGCAAAGGGGGAGTGATAGAGACNTTCTCCGGCAAACTTCTTGTGCAGCAGGAGCCTGACGCATCCAGTTTCCCCAACGGAGGNATCCGCAACACCTTCGAGGCCAGAGGTTATTCGGCATGGGANATCTCATCGCCGGCGTTTATAGTGGACAACACGCTGTGTATCCCNACCATCTTCATATCCTATACCGGTGAGAGCCTTGACTACAAGACACCACTTCTTCGCTCGCTCAACGCCATTGACAAGGCTGCGACAAANGTAGCCCGAATGTTTGACGAGAACGTGCATCATGTAAATTGCTACCTCGGTTGGGAACAGGAATACTTCCTTGTAGACGAGTCGCTCTATGCAGCGCGTCCCGATCTGGTGATGACAGGGCGCACCCTGATGGGACATGAGAGTGCCAAGAACCAGCAGCTTGAGGATCATTATTTCGGAGCAATACCCAGCAGGGTAGAGGCATTCATGCTTGATCTTGAGATAGAGTGCCATCGTCTCGGCATACCTGCCAAGACACGCCACAACGAGGTGGCGCCCAACCAGTTTGAGCTCGCTCCGATATTCGAGGAGGCCAACCTCGCCAACGACCACAACCTGCTTCTGATGTCGGTGATGAATGAGGTGGCACGCCGTCACAACTTCCGGGTGCTTCTTCATGAGAAACCATTCGCAGGCATCAACGGTAGCGGAAAGCACAATAACTGGAGCCTCGGCACAGACACCGGCAAGCTTCTGTTCTCCCCCGGTAAGACTCCTAAGGAGAATCTTGAGTTCATTGTCTTCGTGAGCAACGTCATGGCTGCCGTACACAAGCACAACGCCCTGCTGAAAGCCTCAATCATGTCGGCTACGAACGCCCATCGTCTCGGAGCCAATGAGGCGCCGCCGGCCATTATCTCCATGTTCCTCGGAAGCCAGCTTACAGAGCTTCTCGACAGTATCGAGAAAAACGAGACCGATTCCATCATGCTCCAGAGCAAAGGGGGACTTCGTCTTGATGTAAGCCAGATTCCGGAGCTTATGATCGACAATACCGACCGCAACCGTACAAGTCCGTTTGCATTCACCGGCAACCGTTTCGAATACAGGGCAGTAGGGTCGTCGGCCAACTGTGCAGCAGCCTTGATAGCGTTGAATGCGGCAGTTGCAGCCGAACTTGATGAATTCGGAGCCCGTGTTGAGAAACGTGTGGCAGAGGGGGAGAATCTTGAGAAAGTGCTTCTCGACGAGGCTCGTCAGAATATCATAAGGAGCCGCAACATCCACTTTGACGGCAACGGCTACAGTGATGAATGGAAAGAGGAGGCAAAACGTAGAGGTCTTGATGTGGAGTCGTCGGCACCCTTGATGTTCGACTCTTATCTTCGCCCGTCAAGTGTTGAGATGTTTGAGAAGGTAGGTCTTTTCAGCAAGAAGGAGCTTGAGGCCCGCAACGAGGTGAAATGGGAGATGTATTCCAAGAAGCTTCAGATCGAGAGCCGNGTGCTCGGCGANCTTGCCATCAACCATATCATACCGGCGGCTATTACNTATCAGCGNCTCCTGCTTGATAACGCATTCAAGATCAAGCAGCTTTTCGATGCCGAGACAGCTAAAGAGATCGGTTCGGAAGATCTCACNTCAATCAAGCAGATAGCGATGCATCTCAACACCATCAAATCGTTGGTAGAGAATATGGTAAAGGAGCGTCACATTGCCAACCGAAAGGGGAGCGAGAGAGAGAAGGCGATTGCTTATCACGATAAGGTAGCGCCTCTTATGGAGGAGATCCGAGTGCATATCGATGCACTTGAGCTGATGGTAGACAACGAGATCTGGCCGTTGCCCAAGTACAGAGAGCTTCTCTTCATCNGATAAATTGAAACGGGATTANATCCGTAGCTNTAAAACGCTAATAGTCAGAAGCCGNTCGATNCAAATTCGNCCGGCTTCTGATGTNAAAAGAGGAAANNGTTAACAGCTCTTCNACAGNNGGGAAGNTNGGGATAATGTTAAATACTGTTAATANAGTGAGATTTTTCATTCGATATTTTGCCATATGAAAATTAAATTGTAATTTTGCAGTGAGTTTTTCATGGTATTAGATTTTAAGGTTAACAGAAGATTGGTTGTCGGGATGACAATCAATTTTTTTGCCCCTTATCAAAGTGATTTGTCACTTTGCCAGATTTAATATNGTGTTGGCTCAATTTTAACCTAAATACGCTTGCAAATAGCCTTATCACATCTTCAGTAAATGAATTGTTAGGCAGATGTTCCCTGATGTAAGAAACTGGCTCAGATTACGAGTGTAGTCCAGACAATTTCAATAATCTTAGGAAATACGAGCGAACTTTCAGCTTATCGTGTCAGGTTAGCTTCCGCAAAATATAATTGTGAGAAGATGCCNATATGATGGCAACGACAGGCTTTACAGTTCTATCTACTGAAAAGTGGAACGACTTTTACCTGTCCGGGTTCAACACCGGTATGGAAGTCATCTTATTCTTTCCGCAGNTAAAGATCGCCTATGGTGGCGGATATCAATATCTGCANGTTATAGTTATTTCCTCCGGCAGGGGGAGGCTATAAAAGGAAGAGAGAGTTGACTTTGTATGCTCCCTACAAAATCCTCAAGAGAGNGGATTCAAATTTTTAGAAATGGTGACCATAGATTTATCTTTGTAGACAGTCTTGTAAAAGNCTCTACTATGCAACCGCTTTGGCGATTGCCATACGGAAGCAGCTACACTAAGCAGCTACTTTTCCCCAATCTTCGTGTTAACAAATCTGAAAAATATTTTGAAAATCTCACCATAAGTTAAATCTATGTTAAAATATGAAATTTTTTTATGTTTTATAGCATTGTTTGAAGAAAAATTTGTAATTTTGCAGTGAGTTTTTCATGGTATTAGATTTTAAGGTTAACAGAAGATTGGTTGTCGGGATGACAATCAATTTTTTTTTGTACCTATTTATCATATAAAGTATGGAAACAAAAATAAAGAGATTCAANGAGTTGGNATTNATGGAGCTGTACGAGATCCTAAGATGTCGTTCAGAAGTGTTTGTAGTGGAACAGGGTTTTCCGTATCAGGACCTTGATTATGCAGATATCGACTCCACTCATATTTTCATGGAGGAGGGTGGAAAGATTCTGGCTTATCTGCGTGTAATAGATCCCGGAGTGAGAGGTGAGGCAGCATCAATAGGCCGGGTGCTTACCATGAAGGAGGCACGCGGGAGAGGACTTGCACGTTTGATGATGAAGGAGGCCATCCGAATTGCAAAAGCGAAGTCACCGGTAATTGAGATTCATGCGCAGTCTTATCTTAAGGATTTCTATCAGTCGCTTGGTTTTGAGCCAACCTCGGAGGAATACATTCTTGAGGGACGACCCCATGTAAGCATGAAAATGAAGAGAGATAATGCTTTTTAATATCTTAGATGCCGTTATGATTAATTTTTTTATTATCTGTGTAATCTGTGTAATAGGAGTGTCGATTATCAGGCCGATAGAGAAAAGAATCAAAAGCCGGATAAAGAACAGATACTTAGCTTGGACTTCGGTCTTTCTGATATCGTGCGCAATCTTTATGTCATTGTATTCCATTGCCTGGCTTATCGGACTTAACCCCTTTGAGTGTAAGTGAAAGCTGCCTGAAACTGCAATGTTGATGGCTTTAATGAAAAAGCATGTTGGAAAATTATGTTNTGAAACATATTTTTTGTAATTTTGCACNTGTTTTTAAGGTTTATTAATATTGAAGTTTTTCAGGTAAATTTGGTAGGTTATGAGTTTATCCGGCCCAATTGATTTCAAGCCGAAGTTGGTTTCGGCTCTCAGGGACTATTCCTTGACAAAGTTCAAGGCAGATCTGATCGCCGGTATTGTTGTCGGCATTGTCGCTTTACCCTTGGCCGTGGCGTTTGCCATCGCGAGTGGNGTTAGTCCTACNATAGGACTTATCACTGCAATNATCGGNGGTTTTCTGGTTTCGGCATTGGGTGGCTGTTCGGTTCAGATCGGTGGCCCGACAGGTGCGTTCATCATCATTGTGTATGGCATCATCGAAAATTTCGGTCTTGAAGGGCTTGCGATAGCAACCTGCATGGCGGGTCTGATTCTTGTGCTTCTCGGTTTGTTCCATCTCGGCACAGTGATCAAGTTCATTCCGTATCCTATTGTAGTTGGGTTCACTGCCGGTATCGCACTGACTATCTTCTCAACCCAGATGAACGATTTCTTCGGACTNGGNCTTAAGGATATTCCGGCAGCCTTCCTGCCCAAGTGGGGAATGTATTTCAGCAACTTCGGCGCCATTGATCCTGTCACTACAGCTGTAGGGCTTGTTTCGCTGATAATCATCATAGCTGTGCCAATGATCTCGAAAAAACTTCCNGGAGCATTGATAGCTATNATAATAGTCACTTTCGGAGTATGGATTATCAANACATATTGTCCTGATTACCATGTAGCCACTATCGGTGACAGATTTGGAAATATGTCGACCGACATACCTACGCCCAAGGGGTTCAATCTTTCGATGGACACCATCAATCTTCTTCTTCCCTCAGCTTTCACCATTGCGATTCTGGGTGCGATTGAATCACTCTTATCNGCTACAGTGGCCGATGGTGTCACAGGCTCGCGCACACGCTCTAATACAGAACTGATAGGTCAGGGTATAGCCAATATAGTGGTGCCTTTCTTCGGNGGCATTCCTGTGACCGGAGCCATAGCACGTACGATGACCAACATCACCAACGGAGGACGCACACCGATTGCCGGAATCATACACGCAGTGGTNCTGTTGCTCATCTTCCTCTTCCTNATGCCTTTGATCAACCTTGTGCCCATGGCNTGTCTGGCAGCGGTGCTGATTATGGTGAGCTACAATATGAGCGGATGGAGAACNATCAAGGGGATACTCAACAATCCGAAGGGTGATGTGGCNATCCTTGTCACNACTTTCCTTCTCACNGTGATATTCGACCTTACAATCGCAATTGAGATCGGTCTTCTGCTTGCCGCAATTCTCTTCCTGCGCCGTGTCACNGAGAATACCCAGATCAAGGTATACAGCGAGCAACTTGATGTTGCGGAGGGTACGGAGTCGACCACTCATGAGGTNCTTGACGTTTCGAAGGGTGTNCAGGTCTATGAGATCGACGGACCGTTCTTCTTCGGTATCGCCACCAAGTTTGAGGAGATGATGCGCTCCACGATGGGAGAGAANCCNCTNGTGCGTATAATAAGGATGAGNAAAGTACCCTTTATCGATGCAACTGCCGTACACAATCTCGAGATTCTCATAAAGTCATCGCAAGAGGATGGTGTACATGTAGTGCTTTCCGGTGTGAACAACAACGTAAGAGAGGTGCTTGAGCATGTGGGNATCGACAAGCTCATAGGTAAAGACCATATCTGNCCCCATATNACTATAGCTGTCAAGATGGCCAACAAGCTTGTGGCNACCCTTGAACAGGCGCAGCACTCCCATCAGGGATAAANGTGAAGAAATTTCATAATGTTAGTTTATATAGGCGAAGGCGCATATTCTTTCGGGAATATGCGCCTTCGCTCGATATTATCGGTGATGTNGTGAAATGTTGTAGATGATCAGTTNTAGCGGTGTTCGGCGAGGTCGGNAAGNAGGGCGATATTGAACACATCGTCGATGGTGTCGACATAATGGAACGTGAGCCCTTTNAGGTAACGCTCATGGATTTCATCAATATCCCGACGGTTTTCCGACGAAAGAATAATCTCCTTGATGCCGGCACGCTTGGCAGCGAGAATCTTCTCCTTNATTCCACCAACGGGAAGCACCTTCCCGCGGAGGGTGATCTCTCCGGTCATGGCGAGTTTATCCTTTACCTTGCGTCCGGTGAAGGCCGAGACGAGAGCNGTAGCCATAGTTATACCGGCGGANGGACCATCTTTCGGGATAGCACCTTCAGGGACATGTATGTGNACATTCCGTTTAGAGAATAGCTCCGGGTCGATATCATATCTGCTGGCGTGAGCCTTGAGATACTGCAAAGCTATCGTNGCCGATTCCTTCATCACGTCGCCGAGATTTCCNGTAAGTGTCAGCTTCTCNCCCTTGCCGTCGGCNAAAGAACATTCTATGAAAAGAATCTCACCTCCAACCTGAGTCCAGGCGAGCCCGGTGACAACTCCGGCAAAGCTGTTGTCTTCATATCTGTCGGGATTGACCTCCTCTTTACCGAGATATTCACGCACGAGATCAACGTTGATCTTATCGGGAAAGGCTTTTTTCGAGGCCTTCAGACGTGCGATCTTGCGCAATACCTTGGCGATTCTCTTTTCAAGCTGACGCACACCCGATTCGCGTGTGTAGCGATTGATCATGAATTCAAGCGCCTCNGGAGTGAACTGAATCTCACCCTTAGCAAAGCCATGTTCCTCCAGACTTTTCGGNACAAGATGCCTTCTTGCAATCTCGATCTTCTCTTCAGGGATATAACCCCCGATCTCAATGATCTCCATGCGGTCGAGCAACGGACGGGATATGTCGGANAGATTNTTGGCGGTAGCTATGAAGAGCACTTTCGAGAGGTCATAGTCGAAATCTATGTAATTGTCATGGAATTTCATGTTCTGCTCCGGATCGAGCACCTCAAGAAGGGCAGTAGAGGGGTCGCCCTTAAAGTCANGTCCAATCTTGTCGATCTCATCAAGCACGAACACNGGATTNCCTTTTCCGCACTTCTGAAGTGCAGAGATNATTCTNCCCGGCATAGCTCCTATATATGTACGGCGATGNCCGCGTATCTCGGATTCATCGTGCAATCCGCCCAGCGACACCCGGGCATATTCCCTGCCGAGAGCTTCTGCCACNGATCTTCCGAGAGAGGTCTTTCCGACACCCGGAGGGCCGTAAAGACAGATTATCGGGGCTTTCATNTCGTTGCGCAACTTGATTACAGCCATATGCTCAATGATTCTCTCCTTCACCTGATCNAGNCCATAATGGTCGCGGTCAAGAATCTTCTCCACTTTGGAGAGAGAGAACTTATCCGGAGAATATGTATCCCAGGGGAGCGAGAGAAGAGTGTCGAGATAGGNGTACTGAATTGAATAGTCAGGACTGTTTGTATTATATCTTTCAAGACGNTTNATCTCCTTATCGAAGTGGGCCTTAGCCTCCTTGCTCCAGCAGACTTTCTTGGCNCGCTCCTTGAGGTCGCCGATTTCCGAGGCATCNTTGTCGCCGAGTTCCTCCTGAATGGCACGTATCTGCTGCTGGAGGAAATGGGTCTTCTGCTGCTCATTGAGGTCCTGATGCGTGCGCATCTGGATATTTGCNTGAATCTCAAGTTTCTGCAGGGCAAGATCAAGCAGGGTAATTAACTCCTCGAGCATCGTCGTGAAGTTCTTGGAGGCGAGCAGACGAGCTTTNTCCTCGAGGTTGAGCGGAGAATTGCTGATCATGAAAAACACNGAACCATCCGGTTTTTCATCGCCATTTGACGACACTACCTTAAGACGTTCCTTATCGGAGTCAGGCAGATACTCTATCACCTTATTGTAATAATTCTTTACTACATCAAGCAACGCGGTGGCCTCTGCCGATCCGTCAAAGGTAAGGGGTTTNGCCANTGAGATGACTGCTGTGGAGGGGTGATTGTCGTGGNCGANAACTTTCTTAAGGCGAGCACGAGGACCCACCATAAGGAAAACNACCGACTCCATATTGGGCACATTCAAAACTTTCGCAACTTTGCATACAGTACCCATNGGGTAGAAGTCGCGAAGTTTCTGCGGGTTGTCCATATGGTCCTTTACCGTGACAGCCAGCAAACATCCTTTAGATTCATACAACTCTTCGGCGAGTTTAAGATCCTCCTCTCTCTCCAGACGCACAGGGTGGGGGATACCCGGGAAAACAACATTATCCCTCAGAGGGAGGAGCGGGATCTCATTGTTGAAATTGAAAGTGCATGCCTCCTCGTCGGTCGGGAATTCAGCGATCACAGAGCCACTGATGTGAATCTCCGGAGTGGCCGGAGCCATTAATGGATATTTTTTCTTAAACATAGTGCAAAGTTAGCGAAAAATCCTTATTTTTGCGTCATCTTTAATGATGAAGTTTATGATAAGGCCTAAACTTTTTTACAAATTTGGAAAAGTCAGAAGAAAGAGATGAGGGAGAGGATTTTCAGATTCAAACAGTTTTCCGTGGCCCATAGCAGGAGCGCGATGAAGGTAGGGGTGGACGGAGTCCTGATCGGAGCATGGGCCACCCCGGCGGAGGGNCACATTCTGGATGTAGGCACAGGTTGCGGAATGATAGCGCTGATGATGGCCCAAAGATCGCCGCAAGCCATGATNACCGGGATTGATATCCATNCGGATTCC
Source organism: Bacteroides sp. (assembly GCA_014801605.1). Classification (GTDB taxonomy): domain Bacteria; phylum Bacteroidota; class Bacteroidia; order Bacteroidales; family Muribaculaceae; genus Lepagella. The sequence goes on along the minus strand of JAAVDU010000051.1, from coordinate 1,451 downwards.
GTGGAAGAGGCGCGTGAGAATNTTGAGAGCAACGGGNTGNAGGGGAGGATTGACATTCAGCTGCAATCGTTTGACGATATTCCGGATGAAGATAGCGGTTATGATCTGATAGTGAGTAATCCTCCATTCTTCGATTCAGGTGTAAAGAATCCNGCCACACCTCGCGAGCAGGCACGNCATACAGCGACGCTGACTCCGGAGAGTCTCCTTNTAAAGGGGGTGAGGCTACTCAATCCGATGGGNAGNATATCCCTNATAGCGACCTCAGATGCAGAGGNNCGGCTNCTTNCTGTCGGCAGGGAAGTNGGTTTGGCAGCCTGCCGGATAACTCATGTGCGCGATCATGCTGATGCAAAGGTNAAACGTGTGATGATGGAATTTGCCCGGGAGGGGGATAAGGCGATAGATTGTGAGAGGGGGGAGCTCGTGATGTTCGGTGAGGATGGTGAACCGACGNATGAATACCGCCAATTGTGCAAAGATTTCTACCTTAAGTTCTGAACTACTTAAACTTTGNCCGATAAACTCGGTCAAATATACAAAAAAGAGCCGATATAAGTCNATAGTCAGACGAAAAGAGGCTNTTTAAACGTTATAATAAAGGAAAGACTCACCCTCNATGATCCGGCCTATACCTGCAGGAGTGGTTCTTCAGAGTAAACAGGCTTGATNCGATGAATGGAAAAGATGGGGATTTCAATCAAANAGAAAGGANATAGATTATGAAACATCAACTTTTACTTACGGGGATGTTGCTGATGGGGGCTCCAGCGCTGTTGGCGCAGAGCTATTTTGATGATGACATCTATTACAATCCGAAAAAGGAGACTGCCTCCACCACTAAGAAGGTGAAGAAACAGTCAAACTATATAGCGAATATGGGCGACATGGATGTAGATGCCTATAATCGCCGTGATCAGTATTATGTCACTCCGATCGATACGATAGGGAGCGGCATGGAGAACGGAGAGGACTTTGTCTACACGCAGCAGATCCAGAAGTATTACAATCCGACAATCGTAGTAGATAATTCGGAAGTGCTTGGAGATGTGCTTGCCAATGCTTACGGCAATGTTGAGATTGTAATCAATGATGCCGGATTCCCTGTGTTTTCACCCTATTATTCCTATGGGTGGCCTTACTATAACCGCTGGGGTTTGAATATCGGGAGTTGGGGATGGAATGTCTCCTTCTACGATCCCTGGTATTCCTGGGGTTGGGGACCCTCTTGGGGATGGGGTCCGTCATGGGCCTGGGGTCCGTCATGGGGCTGGGGAGGCGGCTGGGGCCCATCCTGGGGATGGGGTCCCGGTTGGGGCGGCTGGGGTCCGTCGTTTGCAGGGCCTTCACGTCCCGGAGCCAACTGGCGTCCTAACGGCAACCGTCCTGTAGGTCCCGCTCCGGGATGGTCAGGCAATCACCGACCCGGTGTGAGCGGCAATATGGCCCAC